>NZ_JBEXCS010000032.1:0-90731 GCF_040605395.1 Streptomyces sp. NPDC005648
AGCTAAGCCTTACAGCGCCGATGGTACTGCAGGGGGGACCCTGTGGGAGAGTAGGACGCCGCCGAACAATTATTCAAAGGGTTGGACCCTGAACTTCCGTTCAGGGTCCAACCCTTTTTTGTTCTGCGTCACTTGAAGTTCACGTTGCGCAACAACCATCCGCGGTATGGGTACTGCTGCAATGCTCAGGGCCGCCGGCGTCGGACTCGGTGACGAGGTCGTCGTACCGGCCTTCGGGAACGTCGAGCTCGCCGAGACTGTCGCCATGGCCGGCGCGCTGCCGGTCTTCGCCGACATAGATCCGGTGACGTACTGCCTCGACGCGGCCGCCGTGGACGCGGCCGTAACTCCGCGTACCGCGGCCGTTGTTGTCGTACACCGCTTCGGACGGCCCGCGGACATCGCTCGGTTGCACGCCGTCGGGCAGCGGCACGGGCTTCTGGTGCTGGAGCAGGGTGAGTCCGAGGCGCCGTACGACGAGATCGCTCAGCGGCGGGAGCGGGCGGCCTATCTGGACGCCAAGTTGCGGGGTGTGCGCACGCCTGACGGCGGCGACGGGCACACCTATCAGCAGTACGTCGTGCGGGTGCCGGGGAATGGGCGGCCCGATCGCGATGCCTTCGCACGGGCCGTGCGGGCCCGGGGAGTTGAGTGCCGGGTGCCGGTGAAGACGCCCGTGCACCGGCTGCCGGAGTTCCGTCGGTGTGTGGCGTTGCCGGAGACCGAGCGGGCTGCCGACGAGACCCTCGCACTGCCTGTGGACGCCGCGTTGACGAAGCGGGACATGCAGCGGATTGTAGGTGCCTGCAACGCACTGGGTGGGCTGCTGCAGCCGGCCTTCTGAGCGCGGTTGGGAACACGCGTGTGTTCGGGGTATGATCTATTCCGTTGCCGCGGGGGGAAACCCCGAAAAGGCAACAGGCCCCCTTAGCTCAGTCGGCAGAGCGTCTCCATGGTAAGGAGAAGGTCAACGGTTCGATTCCGTTAGGGGGCTCTGACAACAATTAAGAACCCCGCCCATTCCGGGCGGGGTTCTTTTGCGTTCAGTCCTTGTGCAGGCCCGGCACTCGCATCGCCAGGATCGCCATGTCGTCCGACGGGGCGTCCGACGCGAAGCGTTCCACCGCGCGCATGATGCGGGCCGCCACCGCGCCGGCGGTCAGGCCGGTGCAAGTCGTCAGGACGTCGGTGAGGCCGTCGTCACCCAGCATGCGCGTGCCCTCGCGGCGCTCCGTGACGCCGTCGGTGACGCACAGGAGCACGTCGCCGGGGTCCAGGGTGACCGTCTCCTCGTAGAGCTCCAGGTCCTCCATGACACCGAGGAGCGGCTGGGGTTCGGCGGCCGGTTCGACCGTGCCGTCCTGGCGCAGACGGAGCGGGAGCGGGTGGCCGGCGCAGACCACCTTGAGTTCCGCGCTGCCGTCGTCCTGGGGGCGCATCTCGCCGTAGAGGAGAGTGAGGAAGCGGCTGCGGGCGCCCTCGTCGAGAATCGCCGAGTTCAGCCGCTCCAGGACCGCCGGGCCGCTGAGGCCCTCGCGGGCGAGGAGCCGTAGGGCATGCCGGGCCAGGCCGGTGACCGCCGCCGCGTTCGGGCCCGTACCGCAGACGTCTCCGATGGCGAAGCCGTAGGCGCCGTCGCTGATCGGGAAGAGGTCGTAGAAGTCGCCGCCGACCTCGTTGCCCTCGCCGGCCGCGCGGTAGATGACCTCGACCTCTACGCCGTCGATCTCGGGGAGCTCGGGCGGCAGGAGGCTGCGCTGGAGGGACTGGCTGATGGCCGTGCGCTCCGAGTACAGGCGGGCGTTGTCCAGGGCGAGGGCGGCCCTGCGGCTCAAGTCCTCGGCCAGTTCCAGGATTTCCTGGCGGAAGTGTTCGTCGGTGGGCTTGCCGAGCGTCAGCATGCCGATGACGCGGTTGCGGGCCACCAGGGGCAGGACGACCGTCTCGCCGCCCACGGCGGACGCTGTGGCGAGCGTGGGGCCGATACCGGAGGTGACCTGGTGGGTCGGGCCGCCGGCCAGTCCGAGGCTGCGCATGGAGCTGCGCAGGGCCGCCTGGTGGGCGACCTCACCGGGAGCCGACCAGACGCGGGCACCGGGGGTGGGGACCGGGTCCGGTGGGGGCACCTTCGAGAGCAACGACTTGATGCCGTCGATGAGTTCCTCGTCCTCGTGCAGGACGTACGACAGGTAAGGCTCGGAGGCCTGGTCGGCGATCGTGTAGACCGCGCACCAGGTGGCGAGGGTGGGGACCGTCATCTGGGCCATGAGGGCGAGGGTCTGGTCGCGGTCCAGGGTACCGGCCAGGAGGTCGGAGGCCTCGACCAGGAAGCTCAGCGAGCCTCGGCGCAGACGTTCCAGCTCGCCCAGGCGGGCGGACTCGACGGCCAACGCGATACGGTCCGCGGCGAACTGGAGGCGCAGGGCCTCCTCGTTCGAGTATCTGCCCGGGGATTCGGCGGCGACGCCCAGAGAGCCCGTGAGGCGGCCCTCCACCTTCAGGGGCACTGTGACGACCGAGCGCATGCCCGTGCCGCTCAGGAGCGGTACGGCGCCCGGGACCGCCGCCAGATCGTCGTGGACCGCCGGCATCCGGGCCGAGCCGTAGCGGCCGGGGCCCGCCTCGACGGGCACGCGCGCGAAGCGCTGACGGGCGGAGGGCAGGCCGGTGGAGGCGCGGACCTCCAGCTCGGTCTCGTCGTCGGTCGCGAGGAGCAGGAACGCGGAGTCGGCGTCGAGCATGTCGCGGGCGCGCTCGACCGTGCGCTGGAGGAGGCCGTCGAGGTCGTCCGGCGCGGGGGAGCCGATGAACACCTCGAACGGATCGGTGTTCTGGCCGTCGGAGGACGACGCCGGGTCGGAGGCCGGCACGCGCAGCGGGGTCTGCAGGACCGCCCGCTCGTGGTCCCGGACGAGGAGGCAGACCGTGGAGGGCTCGCCGCCTGTGTCGCGGACGCGGAGGTGGGAGGCGTAGACCGGTGTCACGCGGCCGTTGGCGGCCCTTATGCCGTAGCTGCCCTCCCAGCGGGAGAGCTGGAGTGCCTCCGCGATGCCGGTGCTGGTCCCGGGGGTGTGCGGCCAGGCGGCGAGATCGGTAAGAGGCTTTCCGATCACCTGTTCGGGCTGGTAGCCGAAGAGCTCCTCCGCGTCCTCGTTCCAGGACGAGATGGAGCCGGTGCGGTCGATCTGGACGACCGCGACGCGCACTCTGCCGTCGGCGAGCGGGAGGAGGTCGGCGGGAAGGGACGGGCCTGCCGCGCGGGTGCCCACGGAGCGCTGGGGGAGGTCGAGTTGGAACCAGACCTGCTTGTGGGTGGGCGTGTAGTCGACGCCCCAGCGGCCGGCCAGCGCCGCGCACAGCTGGAGTCCGCGGCCTCCCTCGCGGTCGGGGCTGCCCATGGTGGAGGGGTGGCCCTGGAGGGGGATCTCCCGCTCCGGGTAGCGGTCGGCGACCTCGATACGGACTCCGTCGTCGGTGCGCAGGCACAGGACGTCGGCGGATGTGCCCGCGTGCACCACGGCATTGGTCACCAGCTCGCTGGTGAGGACGACGGCGTCGTCGACGATGTCGGCGAAGCCCCAGCCCTGAAGGGTGTCACGGACGAAGGAGCGGGCAGTCGCTACCGATCGCCCGACGGGCTCGAAGCTGGCGGCCGCGCGCGCGGTGATCACAGAACTCCTCGGCCTGTTGTCGACGTGCAGGGCTCCGTGGCCGACCGGCTCGCCCCGCTGATGCGGCATGTGCGCGCCCGTCGGCCGGTCCGGGGGCTGTCCCCCGGGGATCAGTCCGGTGGTCATGTGTCCGGCCGCCCCTCCGATGCCGCTCGTTCTCGTGCCACCGCCCAGGCCGGACGGACCGGCGCGGCTGGACAGCCGCATGCAAGGTTACTTACCTTCGACGGCCGTGCGGATGCCGGTCTGCAGTGTTTCCGCCCAGAGGGTGTGCGGACGATGTGCGAAGCTGCCGAACTGTTATGGCCGGGTTCAGGCAGGGTGAAACACTGGGCAAGCTTCTTGTGAAGGTCCGGGCAGGCCGAGTGACTTCTGTATGCAGCGGGCAGCAGCCCGTGGTGCGGCCTGGTATATCCGGCAGAAACGCACAGCAGTTACCTGGTATGTCCGACGGTAGTACCAAAGCACAGCAGCAACGGTCGACCCCTGCGGGAGGGACACAGTGGAGTCTGGCGCAGCGACGCGGGGCACTAAGACGCGCGCGAAAGGCGGACCGTCCCTGGACAACCGGCGCAATGCGCGCGGCGGCACCACGGCGGTGGACACGGCTGCTCTGAACCGGCTGCTGGCGGCGCTCGTCTCGATGCGAGACGGAAACTTCCGCAAGCGGCTCACGGTGTCCGGGGACGGCGTGATGTCGGAGATCGCCGCGGTCTTCAACGAGGTGGCCGACCGCAATCTCCATCTCACGGGTGAGCTGTCGCGGGTGCGGCGCATGGTGGGACGCGAGGGCAAGCTCACGGAGCGTCTGGAGACGGGCGCCTACGAAGGTTCCTGGGTGGCTGCCATCGAGGCCTCCAACGCCCTCGTGGACGACCTGGTACGGCCCGTCTCCGAGGTCGGCCGGGTGCTCTCCGCGGTGGCCGAGGGTGATCTGTCGCCGCGTATGGAGCTGCGGACGCAGGCGCCGGACGGTACCGGGCATCCGCTGCGTGGGGAGTTCCTCAAGGTCGGGCGGACGGTGAACAACCTTGTCGATCAGCTGTCGACGTTCACCGACGAGGTCACGCGGGTGGCCAGCGAGGTGGGCACCGAGGGCAAGCTGGGCGGTCAGGCACGCGTGCGTGGCATGTCGGGTTCGTGGAAGGACCTCACGGACTCCGTCAACACGATGGCGTACCGGCTGACCGCGCAGGTGCGGGACATCGCGCTGGTGACGACGGCGGTGGCCAAGGGAGACCTGTCCCGCAAGGTCACCGTGCACGTGGCCGGCGAGATGCTGGAGCTGAAGGAAACCGTCAACACGATGGTGGACCAGCTCTCGTCCTTCTCGTCCGAGGTGACGCGAGTCGCCCGCGAGGTGGGTACCGAGGGCGAGCTCGGCGGTCAGGCACAGGTGCCGGGTGTGGCCGGCGTGTGGAAGGACCTCACCGACTCGGTGAACCTGATGGCCGGCAACCTGACGGCCCAGGTGCGCGGGATCTCCCAGGTCACCACCGCGGTCGCCAACGGCGATCTGTCGCAGAAGGTCACCGTCTCGGCACGCGGCGAGGTCGCGCAGCTCGCGGACACGATCAACCAGATGACCGAGACCCTGAGGATCTTCGCGGACGAGGTCACGCGCGTGGCCAACGAGGTCGGTGCCGCGGGACAGCTGGGCGGCCAGGCGAACGTGCCGGGCGCCGCCGGCACCTGGAAGGACCTGACGGACTCCGTCAACACGGTGTTCAGGAACCTGACCATTCAGGTGCGGGACATCGCGGCCGTGACGACGGCCGTGGCCAACGGTGACCTCTCGCAGAAGGTCACCGTCAACGTGGCCGGCGAGATGCTGGAGCTGAAGAACACCGTCAACGGCATGGTGGACCAGCTGCAGTCGTTCGGTTCCGAGGTCACGCGCGTGGCGCGCGAGGTCGGCGTCGAGGGTGAGCTGGGCGGTCAGGCGCAGGTGCCGGGCGCCGCCGGCACCTGGAAGGACCTGACGGACTCCGTCAACACCGCGTTCCGCAACCTCACGGGGCAGGTGCGCAACATCGCCCAGGTGACGACGGCGGTGGCCAACGGTGACCTCTCCCAGAAGGTCACCGTGGACGTCTCCGGCGAGATGCTCCAGCTGAAGAACACCGTGAACACGATGGTCGACCAGCTGTCGGCCTTCGCCGACCAGGTGACGCGGATGGCCCGGGACGTGGGTACCGAGGGCCGCCTGGGCGGGCAGGCGGACGTGCCGGGCGTCGCCGGTACCTGGAAGGAACTCACCGACTCCGTCAACGGAATGGCGGGGAACCTCACCGCCCAGGTCCGCAACATCGCCCAGGTGACCACCGCGGTCGCCCGGGGTGACCTGTCGCAGAAGATCGACGTCGACGCGCGCGGGGAGATCCTGGAGCTGAAGAACACCATCAACACGATGGTCGACCAGCTCTCCGGCTTCGCCGACCAGGTGACCCGGGTGGCCCGCGAGGTGGGTACCGAGGGCCGTCTGGGCGGCCAGGCGCAGGTGCCGGGCGTCGCCGGTGTGTGGCGGGACCTGACCGACTCCGTGAACGGGATGGCGGGAAACCTCACCGCCCAGGTGCGCAACATCGCCCAGGTCGCCACGGCGGTCGCCCGGGGTGACCTGTCGCAGAAGATCACCGTGGACGCGCGCGGGGAGATCCTGGAGCTGAAGAACACCCTGAACACGATGGTCGACCAGCTGTCGTCCTTCGCGGAGGAGGTCACCAGGGTCGCCCGTGAGGTGGGTACCGAGGGCCAGCTCGGTGGTCAGGCCGAGGTGCAGGGTGTCTCCGGCACCTGGAAGGACCTCACCCAGTCCGTGAACTTCATGGCGAACAACCTGACCATCCAGGTGCGCAACATCGCCGAGGTCACGACCGCGGTCGCCAAGGGCGACCTGTCCAAGAAGATCACCGTCGACGCGAAGGGCGAGATCCTCGAACTCGTCACGACCGTCAACACGATGGTCGACCAGCTGTCCAGCTTCGCCGAACAGGTGACCCGGGTGGCCCGCGAGGTGGGCACCGAGGGCATCCTGGGCGGCCAGGCGCACGTTCCGGGTGTCACGGGCATCTGGAAGGACCTCAGCGGCAACGTGAACCTGATGGCCAAGAACCTGACCATGCAGGTGCGCAACATCTCCCAGGTCGCGAACGCGGTCGCCAACGGCGACCTGACCCGGACGGTGACGATCGAGGCGCGCGGCGAGGTGGCGCAGCTCGCCGACACCTTCAACACCATGGTGAAGACGCTGAGTTCGTTCGCCGACCAGGTCACCAAGGTGGCCCGCGAAGTGGGCACGGACGGCATCCTGGGCGGCCAGGCGCATGTACCGGGCGTGGCGGGTACGTGGAAGGACCTCACCGAGTCGGTGAACCAGATGGCCTCCAACCTGACCGGTCAGGTGCGCAACATCGCCATGGTCACCACCGCCATCGCCAAGGGCGACCTGACCAAGAAGATCGACATCGACGCCCGTGGCGAGATCCTCGAGCTGAAGACGACGATCAACACGATGGTCGACCAGCTGTCGTCCTTCGCGGAGGAGGTCACCCGGGTCGCCCGCGAGGTGGGTACCGAGGGCCAGCTCGGCGGTCAGGCACGCGTGCGTGACGTCGACGGAACCTGGCGCGACCTCACCGAGTCCGTGAACGAAATGGCAGGAAACCTTACTCGCCAGGTGCGCGCCATCGCGCGCGTGGCGACCGCGGTGACCCGAGGCGACCTGAACCTGAAGATCGACGTCGACGCGTCCGGCGAGATCCAGGAGCTGCAGGACTACATCAACAAGATGATCGCCAACCTGCGCGACACCACGATCGCCAACAAGGAGCAGGACTGGCTCAAGGGCAACCTGGCCCGTATCTCGGCTCTGATGCAGGGGCGTCGCGACCTTCAGGACGTGGCCTCGCTGATCATGAGCGAGCTGACCCCGGTGGTCTCGGCGCAGCACGGCGCGTTCTTCGTGGCGATGACCCCTGTCGACGGCAAGGACCTCGGCGCCGAGGGCGAGGACTCGTACGAACTGCGCATGCTCGGGTCGTACGGCTACTCGATGGGCTCCATGCCGACGTCGTTCAGGCCCGGGGAGGCGCTGATCGGGACGGCCGCCGAGGAGAAGCGCACCATCCTGGTGGAGAACGCGCCCAGCGGCTATCTGAAGATCTCCTCCGGCCTCGGAGAGGCGCCGCCCGCGCAAGTGATCGTCCTCC
Organism: Streptomyces sp. NPDC005648; assembly: GCF_040605395.1. Classification (NCBI taxonomy): domain Bacteria; kingdom Bacillati; phylum Actinomycetota; class Actinomycetes; order Kitasatosporales; family Streptomycetaceae; genus Streptomyces; species Streptomyces sp. NPDC005648. Next base: position 7,883 of record NZ_JBEXCS010000032.1, read on the forward strand.
CGGTGCTGTTCGAGGGCAAGGTGCTCGGCGTCATCGAACTGGCTTCCTTCACTCCCTTCACGCAGATCCAGAAGGACTTCCTCAACCAGATCGCCGAGATGATCGCGACCAGCGTCAACACCATCTCCGTCAACACCAAGACGGAGCAGCTGCTGAAGCAGTCGCAGGAGCTCACCGAGCAACTCCGGGAGCGCTCGGCCGAGTTGGAGAACAGGCAGAAGGCCCTCCAGGCGTCCAACGCCGAACTGGAGGAGAAGGCCGAGCTGCTGGCCCAGCAGAACCGCGACATCGAGGTCAAGAACACCGAGATCGAGGAGGCGCGGCAGGTCCTGGAGGAGCGCGCCGAGCAACTCGCGGTCTCGATGCGCTACAAGAGCGAGTTCCTCGCCAACATGTCGCACGAGCTGCGTACGCCGCTCAACTCGCTCCTGATCCTGGCCAAGCTGCTCGCCGACAACGCGGACGCCAACCTCACCCCCAAGCAGGTCGAGTTCGCCGAGACCATCCACGGCGCCGGTTCCGACCTGCTCCAGCTGATCAACGACATCCTCGACCTGTCGAAGGTCGAGGCGGGCAAGATGGACGTGTCCCCGACCCGTATCGCGCTCGTCCAGCTGGTGGACTACGTGGAGGCCACCTTCCGGCCGCTGACCGCGGAGAAGGGCCTGGACCTGTCCGTGCGGGTCTCCCCGGAGCTGCCGGCTACGCTGCACACCGACGAGCAGCGCCTCCTGCAGGTGCTGCGCAACCTGCTCTCCAACGCCGTGAAGTTCACCGACTCCGGCTCGGTCGAGCTGGTGATCAGGCCGGCCGGCGCGGATGTGCCGATGGCGATCAGGGAGCAGCTGCTGGAGACCGGTTCGCTCACCGATCCCGAGGGTGACCTGATCGCGTTCTCGGTGACCGACACCGGCATCGGGATCGCCGCCAGCAAGATGCGGGTGATCTTCGAGGCCTTCAAGCAGGCCGACGGCACGACCAGCCGCAAGTACGGTGGCACGGGCCTGGGGCTGTCGATCTCCCGGGAGATCGCCCAGCTGCTCGGCGGTGAGATCCATGCGCAGAGCGAGCCGGGACGCGGCTCGACGTTCACGCTGTATTTGCCGCTGCACCCCAGCGAACTGCCGCCGCAGGGCTACCAGCAGCCCGTGGCGTCCCTCGGGGCCAGCGACCTGGTCGCCGCCTCCGACCTGTCCCAGCTCTCCGGGGCGGAGATCGAGACACCGGCCGAGGTACGGTCGTACCAGCAGGCCCAGAACGGCGCCGCGGCGCTCTTCAGGCGCCGCCGCAGGCACGGACTCGACGCCGACCTGAGGGTGGGCACACCGGACCAGTGGGCGGCCGGCGAGCAGGTCGCGGCGCCCCCGGTGCACCGGGGCATCCGCTTCGGCGGGCAGAAGGTCCTGATCGTCGACGACGACATCCGCAACGTGTTCGCGCTGACCAGCGTCCTGGAGCAGCACGGGCTGTCCGTGCTGTACGCCGAGAACGGCCGTGAGGGCATCGAGGTCCTGGAGCAGCACGACGACGTGGCGGTCGTCCTGATGGACATCATGATGCCCGAGATGGACGGATATGCCACGACCACCGCGATCCGCCGGATGCCGCAGTTCGCGGGGCTGCCGATCATCGCGCTGACGGCGAAGGCGATGAAGGGCGACCGGGAGAAGGCGATCGAGTCGGGCGCCTCCGACTACGTGACCAAGCCGGTCGACCCCGATCACCTGTTGGCGGTGATGGAGCAGTGGATGCGGGGCGAGTGACGGGAATCATCGATGTTCACACGGAGTTGCTGACTCAGTGTCGTCGACGCCGTGTAGAAGTACGGGATACGGGGAACCTTCTGGTCTCCCGGTCCGTTTCTGCTACGTGCACAGTGACATCGCGGTGACAGGGTGTGGCGACAGGCGGGGTGCGGCTACGATGACCGGCACAAGGACGGGCGGCGAAAGGGAGTCGTCCCCAGGGGCGGCGCCCGGTGCACATCCGGGGCGAGGAGGGCGGGCCATGGTGCAGAAGGCCAAGATCCTCCTGGTCGATGACCGGCCGGAGAATCTGCTCGCGCTGGAGGCGATCCTCTCCGCGCTCGATCAGACACTGGTGCGGGCATCGTCCGGGGAGGAAGCGCTCAAAGCACTGCTCACGGACGACTTCGCGGTCATTCTGCTGGACGTCCAGATGCCGGGCATGGACGGTTTCGAGACCGCCGCCCACATCAAGCGGCGGGAGCGGACTCGGGACATCCCGATCATCTTCCTCACCGCGATCAACCACGGTCCGCACCACACCTTCCGTGGCTATGCGGCGGGCGCCGTCGACTACATCTCCAAGCCGTTCGATCCGTGGGTGCTGCGCGCCAAGGTCTCGGTGTTCGTCGAGCTGTACATGAAGAACTGCCAGCTGCGTGAGCAGGCGGCGCTGCTGCGGCTCCAGTTGGAGGGCGGCGGAGGCAAGGCCGCGGTCGGCGAGGCCAAGGAGCCCGCCAGTCTGCTGGCCGAGCTGTCGGCACGGCTCGCGGCGGTCGAGGAGCAGGCGGAGGCCCTCTCCAAGCAGCTCGACGACGAGTCGGCGGACGCGGCCGCGGTGGCCACGGCGGCCCATCTCGAACGCAAACTCACCGGTTTGCGGCGGGCGCTGGACGCCCTGGAGCCCGGCGCCGGAAGCACGTCGTCGGTGCCCTCGCAGAACTGACGTTCACCCGCGCTTCAGTTGCGGTTGAGGAAGCGTCAGTTCCGCGCCTCGTCCAGGGCGACACGAACGGGTGAAGCACCACGCACGCGTGTCCCCTGTCGTCTCCACCGGTAATCTCCCACCTATGGCCTCACGTCCCTCCGCTGCCAAGAAGCAGCCCGCGAAGAAGGCGGCGGCTCCGGCGAAGAAGGCCGCCGCGAAAAGGGCCCCGGCGAAGAAGGCGCCCGCCAAGAAGGCCGCGGCCAGGAAAGCCGCGCCGCCGCCCAGGCCCGCGCCCAACCCCACCGGGGGCATCTACAAGCTGGTGCGCGCGCTCTGGCTCGGCGTCGCGCACGCCGTCGGCGCCGTGTTCCGCGGCATAGGGAACGGCGCCAAGGGCCTCGACCCCGCACACCGCAAGGACGGCGTGGCACTTCTCCTCCTCGGTATCGCCCTGATCGTCGCCGCGGGCACCTGGGCCGATCTGCGCGGCCCCGTCGGTGACCTGGTGGAGATCCTGGTGACCGGCTCCTTCGGCCGCCTCGACCTGCTCGTGCCGATACTGCTCGCCGTCATCGCCGTGCGGTTCATCCGGCACCCCGAGAAGCCCGAGGCCAACGGCCGCATCGTGATCGGCCTGTCCGCGCTCGCCATCGGCGTGCTCGGCCAGGTCCACATCGCCTGCGGCGCGCCCGCCCGCAGCGACGGCATGCAGGCGATAAGGGACGCCGGCGGCCTCATCGGCTGGGCGGCTGCGACCCCGCTGACGTACACCATGGGCGACGTACTCGCCGTACCGCTGCTCGTGCTGCTGACGGTCTTCGGGCTGCTCGTGGTCACGGCGACCCCGGTGAACGCCATCCCGCAGCGGCTGCGGTTGCTCGGAGTGAAGCTGGGCGTAGTCCACGACCTCGCCGACGAGGACGAGTACACCGACGACGACGAGCGCTATGACGAGCAGTGGCGCGAGGCGCTGCCCGCCCGCGCGCGCAAGCGCGGCTCCGCCCCCGAGGCGTACGACCCCGACAGCGCGGAGCAGGAGGCCCTCTCCCGGCGTCGTGGCCGCCCCAGGCGCTCCGCTGTGCCCCAGCCGGACATGGAGCGCCGGATGGACGCCGTGGACGTCGCGGCGGCCGCCGCAGCGGCGCTCGACGGAGCGGTGCTGCACGGCATGCCGCCCTCGCCGATCGTCGCGGACCTCACCCAGGGTGTGACCGTGGGGGACCGCGAGGAGACGACGCCCACGCCCACCCCCGCGTCGACCCCCGTCCCGGCCGCGCGGCCCAAGCAGGAGAAGCTGAAGCCGGAGGTCCTGGACCTCACCAAGACGCCCCCCGAGGAGATCCGCGACCTCCCGCCGCGCGCCGAGCAGCTGCAGCTCTCCGGCGACATCACCTACTCGCTGCCCTCGCTCGACCTCCTGGAGCGCGGCGGCCCCGGCAAGGCGCGCAGCGCGGCCAACGACGCCGTGGTCGCCTCCCTGACGAACGTCTTCACCGAGTTCAAGGTCGACGCCGCCGTCACCGGCTTCACGCGCGGGCCGACGGTGACCCGCTACGAGGTCGAGCTGGGCCCCGCCGTGAAGGTCGAGCGGATCACCGCGCTCACCAAGAACATCGCGTACGCCGTCGCCAGTCCCGATGTGCGGATCATCAGCCCGATCCCCGGCAAGTCGGCGGTCGGCATCGAGATCCCGAACACGGACCGGGAGATGGTCAACGTCGGCGACGTGCTGCGTCTCGCGGACGCCGCCGAGGACGACCACCCCATGCTCGTCGCGCTCGGCAAGGACGTCGAGGGCGGCTATGTCATGGCGAACATGGCGAAGATGCCGCACATCCTCGTGGCCGGCGCCACCGGCTCGGGCAAGTCCTCGTGCATCAACTGCCTGATCACGTCGATCATGTGCCGTGCGACCCCCGAGGACGTCCGTATGGTCCTCGTCGACCCCAAGCGCGTCGAGCTCACCGCGTACGAGGGCATCCCGCACCTGATCACGCCGATCATCACCAACCCGAAGCGGGCGGCCGAGGCCCTCCAGTGGGTCGTACGGGAGATGGACCTGCGCTACGACGACCTCGCGGCGTTCGGCTACCGGCACATCGACGACTTCAACCAGGCGATCCGGGACGGCAAGCTGAAGACGCCGGAGGGCAGCGAGCGGGAGCTCAAGACCTATCCGTATCTGCTGGTGATCGTCGACGAGCTGGCCGACCTGATGATGGTCGCGCCGAGGGACGTCGAGGACTCGATCGTGCGCATCACCCAGCTCGCGCGCGCGGCCGGCATCCACCTGGTGCTCGCCACGCAGCGCCCCTCGGTCGACGTCGTCACCGGTCTGATCAAGGCGAACGTCCCCTCGCGGCTCGCCTTCGCCACCTCCTCGCTCGCCGACAGCCGGGTCATCCTGGACCAGCCCGGTGCCGAGAAGCTGATCGGCAAGGGTGACGGGCTGTATCTGCCCATGGGGCAGAACAAGCCCACCCGTATGCAGGGCGCCTTCGTCACCGAGGACGAGATCCACGCCGTCGTCCAGCACTGCAAGGACCAGATGGCGCCCGTCTTCCGGGACGACGTCACCGTGGGGACGAAGCAGAAGAAGGAGATCGACGAGGAGATCGGCGACGACCTCGACCTGCTGTGCCAGGCGGCCGAACTGGTGGTCTCCACGCAGTTCGGGTCGACCTCCATGCTCCAGCGCAAGCTCCGCGTGGGCTTCGCCAAGGCCGGACGTCTCATGGACCTCATGGAGTCCAGGAACATCGTCGGACCCAGCGAGGGGTCAAAGGCGCGTGACGTTCTTGTGAAGCCTGACGAACTGGACGGAGTGCTGTCGGTGATCCGCGGGGAGGCTTGAGGAGAGCCCCGAGCGGGTGCGCCACCGATGTTCGATCGTGACTCACCCGTAAGGGATCATTGAGCAACCGTTTCCCTTCCGCGTACGTCAAGTTGAGGGAAGCGACAAGCGCGCACTCCACCATCGGCGTGTCCGGCCATACCGATGGGCTAACAAGCTCCACCGCCCGGTTGCCCCACCCTTTCGCACCCCCCATAGACTGAACCTCCAGCACAGGTGGCTTAAACGCTCGAAAGGCGCCCCCGTGTCCATCGGCAACTCCCCTGAAGACGAGCGTCCGTTCGAAGACGATCGCGAGCCGGCCCGCCTTTCCGTCGGTCGCGCCCTCAAACAGGCGCGCATCGATGCCGGGCTGACCGTCGACGACGTCACCAACGCCACCCGGGTCCGCATCGCCATCGTGCACGCCATCGAGGCGGACGACTTCGCTCCGTGCGGCGGAGACGTATACGCGCGCGGGCACATCCGGACCCTGGCCAAGGCAGTCCACCTCGATCCGGTACCGCTGCTCGCGCAGTACGACGCCGACCACGGCGGACGCCCGGCCCCGACCCCGGCGGCTCCGCTCTTCGAGGCGGAACGGATCCGCCCCGAGCGGCGCGGGCCCAACTGGACCGCCGCGATGGTCGCGGCGATCGTCGCCGTGGTCGGCTTCGTCGGGTTCACCGCGTTCAAGGGCGGCGACGACAGCGGAGCGAAGACGCAGGTCGCCGAGGGGTCCACGCCCACGACGAGCAAGTCCCCCTCGCCGACGCCCACCGACAAGACGTCCGCCACGCCGAAGTCCGACCCGTCCGACAGCGCCATCGCGGCCGCGCCCCAGGACAAGGTCACCGTCCAGGTCAGCGCCGCCGACGGAAAGAGCTGGATCTCCGCCAAGGACCACAACGGCCGGCTGTTGTTCGACGGACTGCTCCAGCAGGGCGAGTCCAAGACCTTCCAGGACAGCGACAAGATCAACCTCGTCCTCGGTGACGCCGGAGCCATCCAGCTCTATGTCAACGGCAAGAAGATCGAGGACGACTTCCAGCCGGGCGCGGTGGAGCGCCTGACGTACACGAAGGGCGACCCCCAGGTCGGCTGATCGTGGGACACACGTCGAAGGGGCCGGCCACGAACGGCCAGCCCCTTCGACGTGGACTGTCAGTCGGACAAAGTAGTCTTGAGCCCATGTCTGAACGCCGTACCGTCGCACTCGTCACTCTTGGCTGCGCCCGTAACGAGGTGGACTCGGAGGAGCTCGCAGGCCGCTTGGAGGCGGACGGCTGGGACCTCGTGGAGGACGCCGCGGACGCGGACGTCGCCGTCGTCAACACCTGTGGCTTCGTCGACGCCGCCAAGAAGGACTCCGTCGACGCCCTCCTGGAGGCCAACGACCTCAAGGGACATGGCAGAACCCAGGCCGTCGTGGCGGTGGGCTGCATGGCCGAGCGGTACGGCAAGGACCTCGCCGAAGCCCTCCCGGAGGCCGACGGCGTGCTCGGCTTCGACGACTACGCGGACATCTCCGACCGCCTGCAGACCATCCTCAGTGGCGGTATCCACGCCGCCCACACCCCGCGCGACCGGCGCAAGCTGCTGCCGATCAGTCCTGCGGAGCGCCAGGAGTCGGCGGCCGAGGTCGCGCTGCCCGGGCACGCTCCCGTTGACCTCCCGGACGGTCTCGCGCCCGCCTCGGGCCCCCGCGCGCCCCTGCGCCGCCGCCTGGACGGCTCCCCGGTCGCCTCGGTCAAGCTCGCCTCCGGCTGCGACCGGCGCTGCACCTTCTGCGCGATCCCGTCCTTCCGCGGCTCCTTCATCTCGCGCCGCCCGAGCGATGTGCTGAACGAGACGCGCTGGCTCGCCGAGCAGGGCGTCAAGGAGATCATGCTGGTCTCCGAGAACAACACGTCCTACGGCAAGGACCTGGGCGACATCCGCCTGCTGGAGTCCCTGCTGCCCGAGCTGGCGGACGTCGACGGCATCGAGCGCGTGCGGGTCAGCTACCTCCAGCCGGCCGAGATGCGCCCCGGCCTCATCGACGTGCTGACCTCGACGCCCAAGGTCGCCCCGTACTTCGACCTGTCCTTCCAGCACTCCGCCCCGGACGTGCTGCGCGCCATGCGCCGCTTCGGCGACACCGACCGCTTCCTGGAACTGCTCGACACCATCCGGAGCAAGGCCCCCCAGGCAGGTGTGCGCTCCAACTTCATCGTGGGCTTCCCGGGCGAGAGCGAGGCCGACCTGGCGGAGCTGGAGCGCTTCCTGAATGGCGCGCGTCTGGACGCCATCGGCGTCTTCGGCTACTCCGACGAGGAGGGCACCGAAGCGGCGACGTACGAGAACAAGCTGCCCGAGGACGTCGTGGCCGAGCGGCTCGCGCGGGTCTCCCGGCTGGCCGAGGAACTCGTCTCGCAGCGGGCCGAGGAGCGCCTCGGCGAGACCGTGCACGTGCTCGTGGAGTCCGTGGACGAGGAGGGTGTGTACGGCCGCGGGGCGCACCAGGCGCCGGAGACCGACGGGCAGGTGCTGCTCACGAGCGGCGAAGACCTGAGCGTCGGCCGTATCGTCGAGGCCAAGGTGGTCGGTACGGAAGGTGTCGACCTGGTCGCCGAGCCGCTGGCCGGCTCGCTCGGGTGTAGTGAGGAGGCGGGCAGATGACGGGAGTACCGGCATCGGCGGCCAACGGCTCCTCCAAGGCGGGTCCCCAGAGAGCCGAAGGCGCCGATTCCGACCCGGCCGGCGACGCGAGGCCCGCACGGGGCAAGAAGGTCGTGGCCGCGGCCGTCAACCAGGCGAGCGTCTGGAACATCGCCAACCTGCTCACCATGCTCCGGCTGCTCCTCGTCCCCGGCTTCGTCGCGCTGATGCTGGCCGACGGCGGCTATGACCCGGCCTGGCGCTCGCTCGCCTGGGCCGCCTTCGCGATCGCCATGATCACCGACCTGTTCGACGGTCATCTGGCCCGCACCTACAACCTCGTCACCGACTTCGGGAAGATCGCCGACCCCATCGCCGACAAGGCGATCATGGGGGCGGCGCTGATCTGTCTCTCCTCGCTGGGCGATCTGCCGTGGTGGGTGACGATCGTCATCCTCGGCCGGGAACTCGGGATCACGCTCCTGCGTTTCCTGGTCATCCGGTACGGCGTGATCCCGGCGAGCCGCGGCGGCAAGCTCAAGACCCTCACACAGGGCGTGGCCGTCGGGATGTATGTGCTGGCGCTGACGGGATGGCTGGCCACCATGAGGTTCTGGGTGATGGCGGTGGCGGTCGTCCTGACCGTGGCGACCGGACTCGACTATGTAAGACAAGCCATTGTGCTGCGCCGGCAGGGAATCGCCGAGCGCAAGGCCGCGTTGGAGGAGGCGGAAGCGTGAATTCCCCGGCCGCCGACGTGGTGCGACTACTGACAGTGAAGGGGCAGACCCTCGCGGTCGCCGAGTCTCTCACCGGCGGGCTGGTTGCGGCGGAAATCACAACGGTCCCGGGGGCCTCACAGGCCTTCCGAGGCTCGGTGACCGCTTACGCCACCGAGCTCAAGCACGAGCTGCTGGGGGTCGACGCCACCCTGCTGGCCGAGCGGGGAGCCGTGGATCCGCAGGTCGCGGGCCAGATGGCGACCGGCGTGCGCAAGGCGCTGGGCGCCGACTGGGGCCTCGCGACGACCGGTGTGGCGGGCCCCGATCCCCAGGACGGGAAGCCCGTCGGGACGGTTTTCGTGGCCGTGGACGGGCCGTTCGGCCCTGATTCCGGTTCTGCCTCTGGCGGAAAAGTGGAGGCCCTGCGGTTGAACGGCAGCCGCGCGGAAATTCGTATGGAGAGTGTACGGAGCGTACTCGCACTGCTCCTGACAGAGCTGGCGGGCGAACACACCGGGAATGAGCGGGCACAGGATACGGAACAGAACGGGGGGTTTTGATGTTTGCAGCCCTGAGTGAACACGACATCGCTCCCCGCACGGCCGCGGCGCAAGGCGGTACGGTGGGGCGTGAAGGATGCGGCTACGTGGTCCGAGGAGGGAGCCACCGATGATTGTGCTCCGTCGCCTGCTGGGTGACGTGCTGCGTCGGCAGCGCCAACGCCAGGGCCGTACTCTGCGCGAAGTCTCCTCGTCCGCCCGAGTCTCGCTCGGCTATCTCTCCGAGGTGGAGCGGGGGCAGAAGGAGGCTTCCTCCGAGCTGCTCGCCGCGATCTGCGACGCGCTGGACGTACGGATGTCCGAACTCATGCGGGAAGTGAGCGACGAGCTCGCCCTCGCCGAGCTGGCCCAGTCCGCTGCGGCCACCGAGTCTGTCCCGGCGCCGGTGCGTCCGATGCTGGGTTCCGTGTCGGTGACCGGTGTGCCTCCGGAAAGGGTGACCATCAAGGCGCCCGCGGAGGCGGTGGACGTGGTCGCCGCGTGATGCTCACGCGGCGGTAGACCGAAGGCGCCGACCGGCACCGAGAAGTGTGCGAAGCCCCGGCCGGGGTTCTCCAGGGAGACCTGGGGATGCCCGGTCGGGGCTTTCGTATGTGCGGCGGGCGGCGGGCGGCGGGCGGCGGGCGCGGGGCCCGTTTGCCGAGGTGGTCAGGGGCGGTCATGGTGGATGCCGGTGGCGCCTCGGGGCGGGCGCCGTCGCCGGAGTCGTGGCGGTGCGCCCGTGTGCCGTCGGTGCGCCCTCCCCGCGAGTCAGGGCGCCGGTCTAGCTTTCGGGGCTGGAGGTGGGTCCATGGCACGGCCGACGGTGCGCCGGGGGGTGGCGTTCGGGCTCGGGGTGCTGTGGTGGTGGGCTGTGCTGCGGCTGGCACTGGTGCCCGATGCCGGGGTGCTGGAGGGGGCTGTCGCGGCCGGTGGCTGGGGGCTCGGCCTGTTGCCGGTGCACTGTGTGCCCAAGGGGCGGGCTGCGGGAGCGGTGGGGGTGAGGCGGTGGCGGGAGGCCTGGTGGGGCGCTCGGGCTACCACGGCATCGCCACTCCACCGTTCGGACGCAGGATCTGGCCCGTCATGAAGGCCGATGCGTCGGAGGCCAGGTAGAGCACGGTGTGGGCGACGTCCTCCGGCTCACCGACCCGGCCCAGCGGGGCCAGCCGCGCCATCAGTGTCTCCGTCCGCGCCTGTTCCTCGGCCTCGTGCCGGTCGGTCATCGGCGTCCGGGTCCAGCCCGGTGCGACGGCGTTGACTCGGACGCCGTGCCGGCCGACCTCGCTCGCCAGTGTCTTCGTCAGCTGGACGACGGCGGCCTTGGCGGCGCCGTAGCAGAGCAGGCCCGGGCGTCCGGTGTCGATCGCGCTCGAGGCCATGGTGACGATGCTGCCCCTCGTGCGTTGGGCGAGCATCGCGCGGGCCGCCTCCTGGCAGGCGTACAGGACGCCTTTGAAGTTGACGTTCAGCACCCGGTCCAGATCCTCGTCCAGGGTCTCCAGAACGGGGCTGTTGTGCATGATCCCGGCGATCGCCGCCATCACATGGAGGTGCTCGCAGGAGGCGACGGCCTGTCGGACCTGGTCCCGGTCGGTCACGTCGAGATGGTGGGTGCGGGCCGTGCCGCCCGCGTCCTTGATCAGGGTCGCCGTCTCGTGCAGGCCCTGTGCGTCGCGGTCGGCGCAGTGGACCGTGGCGCCGGCTTCGGCGAGCAGCACGGCCGAGGCGCGGCCGATGCCGCCGGCGGCCCCGGTGACGAATGCGGTGCGTCCGGTGAGGTCGTACGCCTTGACGGGCATGAAGGGACGGTACGAGGGTTTCTGACGGATCGTCAATTGGTCGTACGGCGTGGGGTTCCGCGGGGTGGGGCGGTGCTCGGGGTCGGTCCCGCCTGGCAGTTGGGGCACCAGTAGGTGGGGCGTTCGCGGGAGCCGTCGCCCTGGTCGGCCACGCGGATCGAGGTGTGGCAGCGCAGACAGGGGCGGGGTGCGCGGCCGTACACGAACAGGTCCTGGCCGCGGCGGCCGGTGGTGGTGCGCACCGGGCGGTCGCGGTTGGCCTCCAGGAGCCGCTTGGCGAGCGCCGGCAGCTTCGCGGCCCGCTCGGCGGGCAGGGCGCCGACGGGGAGCCAGGGGGTGGCGCCGAGCAGGAAGCAGAGCTCGCTCTTGTAGACGTTGCCGATGCCGGCCAGATTGCGCTGGTCGAGGAGGGCCTCGCCGAGGGGACGGGCGGGATCGGCGAGGAGGTTGGCGAGGGCCAGCTCGGGGTCCCAGTCGGGGCCGAGGAGATCGGGGCCGAGATGGCCGACGGCGCGTTCCTCGTCGGTGGTGCGCAGAAGGTCCAGCACGGGGAGGCGGTAGCCGACGGCGGTGCGCTCGGTGTTGCCGAGGATCACCCGGATCTGGTGGGAGGGGCCACCGCTCCAGCGCTGACCGTTCGCGAAGACCTTCCAGGAGCCGTCCATCCGCAGGTGCGAGTGGAGGGTCAGGCCGCCCTCGATACGGGTGAGGAGGTGTTTGCCCCGGGGAGTGACGTCGAGGACGGTACGGCCCGTCAGGTCGGCCGTGGCGTACTTGGGCACCCGGAGGTCGCTGCGGGTCAGCACCTTGCCCGCGAGGGCGCCGTGCAGGCGTCTCGCGGTCTGCCAGACGGTGTCTCCTTCGGGCATGGGTCCAGGGTGGCACGCACGGGGCGGGGACGCGGTGCGCGCCCGGCGGGCGACGGCCTGCCCCGCCCGGTGGGAGGCGCCTCTGCGCAGGCCCGCGGGGGCGTTCCTCAGGCCCGCAGCCGCAGGCCGCGGGGGGTCGCGATGAAGCCCGCTCCTTCCAGAAGGGTGCCGAGGGGGGAGGTGAGGGCCGAGGCGCCGTTGACGCGCTCCACCGTGACCGTGCCGAGGGAGCCCGCCTTCGCGGCCGCGGCGAGGGACTCCGCGGCCGCGCGCAGGCGTGCGTCGTCGGTGGCGGCGCCGTCCGGGTCGGCGGGCCAGGCCAGCAGGGTCTTGCCGCCACGCTCCATGTAGAGCGTCAGCTCGCCGTCGACGAGGACCACCAGGGAGCCGGCCTTACGGCCCGGTTTGTGGCCCGCGCCGGTCGGTGGCTCCGGCCAGGGCAGGGCGGCGCCGTACGCGTTCGCCGGATCGGCGGCGGCCAGGACCACGGCCCGGGAGTCGGGTGCGGGGCGGGTACGGCGGTTGGGGAAGGCGGAGCCGTACGAGGCGTAGGAACCGTATCCGGAGCCGCCGCGGGGGCCGCCCGCGCCGGAGGCGGCGAAGTCCCGGGGCGAGACGTACTCGTCGCGCGCCGACGGGGTGGGCGGGAGACCGAACTCGTCGCCGAAGCCGGTGACTTCGAAGCCGGGGCCGCCCGGGTGGGTGCCTTCGCCGGTGGCGCCGCCGGTCCAGTCGAAGAAGTCGCCGTCGTGCGCCGCGTGGCCATGGGGCGCGTCGGAGTCCGCGGCGTGGTCGCCGGGCGCGGTGAAGGAGCGGGGCGAGCCGAACGGGTCGGCCGGGAAGCCGCCCGCTGCCCCGTCGGCGGACGGCAGGGGCAGGGCCTCACCCCGGTCCCGCGCGGTGGACACCGCACGGAGGCGGTCCACCGCGCCGTCCATCGCGAACTGGGCCGCGCCGAGCCCCTCCACCACATATCCGCGCCGGGCCTGGCCGCTCTCCTCGAAGACGGACAGGATGCGGTACGTCGCCGAGAAGCCGCCCTCGACGCCCTCCGCGGCGACGGCGCCCCGGGTGACCACACCGTGCCGGTCGAGGAGGGTGCGGGCCAGCGCGTGCGCGCGCACCGTGGCGTCGGCCTCGCGGGGCGGGAGGAGGGACCAGCGGCCGGCGACGGTCGGCGGACCGGTGCGGGAGGCGGGACGGGCGGCACCGGTCAGGGACCCGTAGCGGCCGCGTGGTACCGCGCGCTTGGCACGGTGGGCCGTGGAGCCCGCGGTGCGGCCCGAGCCCAGCAGGGAGCGCATGGGTGTGAGGGTGTCGTTGGTCAGCCGTCCGGACCAGGCCAGGTCCCAGAGGGCGTCGGCCAGTTGGGGGTCGGTGACGTCCGGGTGGGTGGTGGCACGGACCTGGTCGGTGATCTGGCGGAAGAACAGGCCGTAGCCGCCGGAGAGGGCGCTCAGGACGGATTCGTGCAGGGCCGTCAGCTCCAGCGGGTGGGGTGCGGGCAGAAGCAGGGGCGCCGTGTCCGCGAGATACAGGGAGACCCAGCCGTCCTTGCCGGGCAGGGCACCCGCTCCCGCCCAGACGACCTCTCCGGCCGCGGTGAGCTCGTCGAGCATCGCCGGTGTGTAGCCGGCGACGCGGGACGGCAGGACGAGCTTCTCCAGGGCCGACGCGGGCACGGACGCTCCCTGCAACTGCTCGACGGCCCGCACCAGACCGTCGGGACCGCGCAGCCCGTGGCCCTTGCCGATGTGCTGCCACTGCGGCAGGAACTGGGCGAGCGCGGCCGGTGCCACCGGCTCCAGCTCGTGCCGCAGGGCGGCCAGCGAACGGCGCCGCAGCCGGCGCAGCACGGTGGCGTCGCACCACTCCTGGCCGATGCCCGCGGGATGGAACTCGCCTTGTACGACACGGCCGTTCGCGGCGAGACGCTGCAACGCGCCCTCCGTGACCGCCACGCCCAGGCCGAAGCGGGCCGCCGCGGTGGCCGACGTGAACGGGCCGTGGGTGCGGGCATGGCGCGCGAGGAGGTCGCCCAGCGGGTCCTTCACCGGCTCCGTGAAGGCCTCGGGGACGCCGACGGGGAGGGCTGTGCCCAGGGCGTCGCGCAGGCGTCCCGCGTCCTCGATCGTTGCCCAGTGGTCGGCACCGGCCACCCGCACCCTGATCACGCGGCGGGCTCGGGCCAGCTCGGGCGCCCACTGTGGTTCGGCGCCCCGCTCGGCCAGCTCGGCGTCGGTCAGCGGGCCCAGGAGGCGGAGTACGTCCGCGACGCCCTCGGCGTCCTTGATCCGCCGGTCCTCGGTGAGCCACTGGAGCTCCCGCTCCAGTTCGGTCAGCACCTCGGCGTCGAGCAGCTCGCGCAGCTCCGCCTGGCCCAGCAGCTCCGCCAGCAGCCGCGAGTCCAGGGACAGGGCCGCGGCGCGCCGCTCGGCGAGCGGGGAGTCTCCCTCGTACAGGAACTGGGCGACGTACCCGAAGAGGAGGGAGCGGGCGAAGGGGGAGGGCTCGGGGGTGGTGACCTCGACCAGGCGCACCTTGCGGGACTCCAGGTCGCCCATCAGCTCGGTCAGCCCGGGGACGTCGAAGACGTCCTGGAGGCACTCGCGGACTGCCTCCAGGACGATCGGGAACGAGCCGAACTCGCTCGCCACCTCGAGCAGTTGGGCGGCCCGCTGGCGCTGCTGCCACAGCGGGGTGCGCTTGCCCGGGTTGCGCTTGGGCAGCAGCAGCGCGCGGGCGGCGCACTCGCGGAAGCGGGAGGCGAACAGGGCCGAGCCGCCCACCTGGTCGGTGACGATCTGGTCGACCTCGCCCTTGTCGAAGACGACGTCCGCCGCGCCGACCGGCGCCTGCTCGGCGTCATACTCCGTGCCCGCCTTCCTGGGTTCCTGGTCGAGCAGGTCCAGGCCCATCAGGTCGGCGTCGGGCAGGCGCAGGACGATGCCGTCGTCGGCGTGCATCACCTGCGCGTCCATGCCGTAGCGCTCGGAGAGCTTGGCGCCGAGGGCGAGCGCCCACGGGGCGTGCACCTGGGCGCCGAAGGGGGAGTGGACGACGACCCGCCAGTCGCCCAGCTCGTCGCGGAAGCGCTCCACGACGATCGTGCGGTCGTCCGGGATGTGGCCGCAGGCCTCGCGCTGCTCGTCCAGGTACGACAGGACGTTGTCCGCCGCCCAGGCGTCCAGGCCCGCCGCCAGGAGACGCAGCCGGGCGTCCTCCTTGGGGAGCGAGCCGACCTCGCGCAGGAACTGGCCGACCGCGCGGCCCAGTTCGAGCGGGCGGCCGAGCTGGTCGCCCTTCCAGAACGGCAGTCGCCCCGGCACGCCCGGGGCGGGGGAGACCAGGACGCGGTCGCGGGTGATGTCCTCGATGCGCCAGGAGCTGGTGCCGAGGGTGAAGACGTCGCCGACCCTGGACTCGTAGACCATCTCCTCGTCCAGCTCGCCGACCCTGCCGCCGCCCTTCTTGGGGTCGGCTCCGGCGAGGAAGACGCCGAAGAGGCCGCGGTCCGGGATGGTGCCCCCGGAGGTGACGGCGAGGCGCTGGGCGCCGGGGCGGCCGGTGACCGTGCCGGCGACGCGGTCCCACACCACGCGCGGGCGCAGTTCGGCGAAGGCGTCGGACGGGTAGCGGCCGGCGAGCATGTCCAGGACGGCGGTGAACGCCGACTCGGGGAGGGACGCGAAGGGGGCGGCCCGGCGGACCGTGGCGAGCAGGTCGTCGACCTGCCAGGTGTCCAGCGCGGTCATGGCGACGAGCTGCTGGGCCAGGACGTCCAGGGGGTTGGCCGGCACCTTCAGGGACTCGATGGAGCCGGTGCGCATCCGCTCGGTGACCACCGCGGCCTGCACGAGGTCGCCGCGGTACTTCGGGAAGACCACGCCGGTGCTGACCGCGCCGACCTGGTGGCCCGCGCGGCCCACACGCTGGAGACCGGACGCCACGGAAGGGGGTGACTCGACCTGGACGACCAGGTCGACCGCGCCCATGTCGATGCCGAGCTCCAGGCTGGACGTCGCCACCACGGCGGGGAGTCGGCCGGCCTTGAGGTCCTCCTCGACCAGGGCACGCTGTTCCTTGGAGACCGAGCCGTGGTGGGCGCGGGCGATGACGGGCGGGGCGCCCTGGGCCGCGCCCGAGCCGCCCATGAGCTCGGCCGGGGCGTGGTGCTCCTCCAGGGGCTCACCGGTGGCCCGCTCGTACGCGATCTCGTTGAGCCTGTTGCACAGGCGCTCCGCCAGGCGGCGGGAGTTGGCGAACACGATCGTGGAGCGGTGGGCCTGGACGAGGTCGGTGATCCGCTCCTCGACATGCGGCCAGATCGAGGGGCGTTCCGTGCCCTCGGAGCCGTCGGCCACCGGGGAGCCGCCCAGCTCGCCGAGGTCCTCGACCGGGACGACCACCGAGAGGTCGAACTCCTTGCCCGACTTCGGCTGGACGGTCTCCACCTTGCGCTGCGGCGAGAGATAGCGGGCGATCTCGTCGACCGGGCGGACGGTGGCCGAGAGACCGATGCGGCGGGCCGGCTTGGGCAGGAGCTCGTCCAGCCGCTCCAGGGAGAGCGCGAGGTGGGCGCCGCGCTTGGTGCCGGCCACCGCGTGCACCTCGTCGAGGATCACCGTCTCGATGCCGGTCAGCGCGTCGCGGGTCGACGACGTCAGCATCAGGAACAGGGACTCCGGGGTGGTGATCAGGATGTCCGGCGGGCGGGTGGACAGCGCGCGGCGCTCGGCGGCCGGGGTGTCGCCGGAGCGGATGCCGACCTTCACCTCGGGCTCGGGCAGGCCCAGGCGGACGGACTCCTGGCGGATACCGGTCAGAGGGCTGCGGAGGTTGCGCTCCACGTCCACCGCGAGGGCCTTGAGCGGGGAGACGTACAGGACGCGGCAGCGCTTGCGGGGGTCGGCCGGCGGGGGCGTGGAGGCGAGCTGGTCGAGGGCGGCGAGGAAGGCGGCCAGCGTCTTGCCTGAGCCGGTGGGGGCGACCACCAGCACGTCCGAGCCCTCTCTGATGGCGTTCCACGCACCCGCCTGGGCTGCGGTGGGCGCGGAGAAGGCCCCCGTGAACCAGCCGCGGGTCGCGGGGGAGAAGCCGTCCAGGGCTCGGCGTGCGGAGCTGACCATGCGTCCATCCTGCACCCGACCACTGACAATCAACCTGACCTGCGGGTTCGCCACCGGGAGCCCGGCCGGGGGCCGGGCGCGCGCCGGGGCCCGACGCGGGTTGTCGGACTGTCGGAGAATGGGGACATGGCGGCTTCGGGCAGGGAAGCGGCGCGGCACTGGCGGTACGCCGAGTTGCCGGGCGTCGATCTGCTGCGCGCCCGGTACGTGCGCAAGCAGTTCGTCCGGCACACCCACGAGAACTTCGTGATCGCCGCGATCGCCGACGGGGTCGAGGTCTTTCACCATCGTGGAGCTGATCAGTACGCGGGGGCGGGCGCCCTCGCGCTGGTCAATCCCGACACCCCGCACACCGGGCGGGCGGGGGTGCCCGAGGGATGGCGGTACGGGGCCGTGTACCCGTCGCCCGGGCTGGTCGCCGAGATCGCGGGCGAGACCACGCTCATCAAGGGGACGCCCGGGTTCGTCAGTCCCGTGCTCGACGACCCGTACACCGTCGGGCTCGTCCATCAGGTGCTGCGTGCCGCCGACGAGGGGAACGCGCTGGCCGCCGACACCTTGCTGCGGGTCGTTGTGACAAGGCTCCTGCGGCTCAACGGCGGGCCGCTGCCGCAGCGGCCCGCACGGACCGCGGGGGCCCGGGTCGCCGCACGCGCGCGTGCCGTGCTGGAGGAGCGGATGGCCGAGCCGCCCACGCTGGAGACGCTGGCGGGTGATCTCGGGACCAGCCCGTTCGCGCTGCTGCGGGCCTTCCGCGACACCTACGGGATGCCGCCGCACGCCTGGCTGACGGACGCCCGGGTACGGCGGGCGCGACGGCTTCTGGACGGCGGGATCGCCCCGGCGGAGGCGGCCGTCGCGGTGGGGTTCACCGATCAGCCGCATCTGAACCGGCACTTCGCCCGGATCGTCGGCGTGCCTCCGGGCGCCTACCAGCGAGAGCGCAAGAACGTACAAGACGCCCGGCCGCCGCGGTCGTAGCGTCCGGGACGTGGCAGAACAAACAGCTCTCGCGGACACCGGTGCCGGTGGTGGAAAGACGGACGCCGCGGTCGTACGGGACGCGCTCGGGGTCGGGGTCGCCGTAGGACTGTCCGGGTTCGCCTTCGGGGTGACCTCGGCCGGCAACGGGCTCACCCTGCCGCAGACCTGCGCCCTCAGCCTCCTGGTGTTCACCGGTGCCTCCCAGTTCGCGCTCGTCGGCGCGCTCGCGGCCGGAGGCAACCCGCTCACGGCGGCCGCCGGCGCGTTCTTCCTGGGGGTGCGCAACGCGTTCTACGGGCTGCGTCTGTCGCAGTTGCTGGCCCTGCCGCGCGTGCTGCGGCCGTTCGCCGCGCAGTGGGTGATCGACGAGACGACCGCGGTCGCGCTCCCGCAGCCCACACGGCGGGCCGCTCGGATCGGCTTCGCCGTCACCGGACTCAGCCTGTACGTGCTGTGGAACCTCACCACGCTGCTCGGCGCCCTCGGCGCCAGGGCCATCGGCGACACGGACGCATGGGGGCTGGACGCCGCCGGGCCCGCCGTCTTCCTGGCGCTGCTCGCACCGATGCTGAAGACCACCACCGAGCGGGCCGTCGCCGGGCTCGCCGTCCTGCTGGGGCTCGGGCTGCTGCCCGTCCTCCCGGCCGGGGTGCCCGTCCTGGTCGCCGCGCTGGCGGCGCCGGCCGTCCTGTTCCTCGAGGGCCGGCGCGCCCGTGGCGGCCGTTCCTCGTCCGACGACACGGCAGGGGAGAACCGGTGAACACCTGGCTCGCGATCGGGGTGACCGCCCTCGGGTGCTACGCGGTCAAGCTCGCCGGTCTGCTCGTTCCCGCCGGCACCCTGGAGCGGCCGCTCGTCAGGCGGCTGGCCGCGCTGCTGCCGGTGGCTCTGCTGGCCGCCCTCACCGCTCAGCAGACCTTCGCCGACGGGCACGCGCTCGTGCTCGACGCGCGCGTGGCGGGCGTCGCCGCGGCCGCCGTCGCGCTGGTGCTTCGCGCGCCCTTCCTGCTCGTGGTGGCGGCCGCCGTGGTGGTGACCGCGGGCGTGCGGGCCATCGGCGGCTGAGGGCGCCCCGGTCACCCGATGGGGCGGCCGTGCGCCCTGAGGGTGCGCAGCGCCTCGATCGTCACCATGGGGCGTGCCTCCAGAGCGGTACCGGGCGCCCACTGGCGCCAGCGGACCGGCCAGCCGCCGTCCTCCTGCTGCGCGGCGGCCAGGAAGTCCAGGGAGCGTTCCATCTCCTCGTCGGTGAACCACGCGCGCGCGAGGGAGCTCGGCGTCCTCGCGTAGTCGTGCGGGAAGTGGTGCTCCCCGGGGGCGTAGCCGGGCGCGACCGGGTACGCGGCGAGGTCGTCCGGGTCCAGTGCCGCGAGCCGGTGGTCGCGCACCAGGCGGCCGAGACGGTCGGCGGCCGCCTCCGCGCGCGGGCGGTCCGGCGCGGAGTCCAGGAAGGCCACCGCGGCCTCGATCTCGTAGGGGTGGGACTTCTCCAGGGACTCGACCGCGTGCCAGCAGAAGTCGGTGGCGCGGAACAGCCAGGCGTGCCACACCTCGTTGCGGTGCAGCAGGCCCACCACAGGTCCGGTGGCCAGGAGTTCGCTCGGTGGGTCGTCCACGATCGGCATGAACGGGGCCGCGGGGTAGCCGCGCTGGCTGGGATGGATCGCCGGCAGCGCGCCGTCCGCCGTGGAGACGGAGGTCAGATAGCGGCACACGCGCTCCACGCGCTGTCCGCCGCAGCGCCCGATGGAGTCCAGGACACGCAGCGCGTGCCCGGTGTGCAGCGGCTGGCTGACCGGGCCGCGCAGATCGGGCTCCAGGGCGTGGCCGTAGCCGCCGTCCTCGTTGCGGTAGGCGTCCAGCGCGGTCTCCACCGGGTCGGCGCCCCCGTTCAGGAAGTGGTGCGCGAAGAGGCGCTGTTCCAGCACGCGCGCGGTGAGCCAGACGAAGTGCTCGGCGCGGAAGAGCGGGGAGCGCGCCGTGGGCGGGACGGGGAGTGGAGAAGCTCCTGTTTCGGACATGCGACAGACCGTAGGGCGGAAAGCGGTCTCGGCAAGCGGTCCCGGCCAAGGCCCACCCCCAGGGGCGGGATACTGGAGGCATGCGGTTGACGGTCTTCTGGCAGCGGATGGCGGATCACTTCGGTTCCGGGTACGCCGACACCTTCGCGCGCGACCACGTGATGACGGAGCTCGGCGGGCGCACGGTGCACGAGGCGCTGGACTCCGGCTGGGACGCGAAGGACGTGTGGCGGGTGGTCTGCACGGTCATGAACGTTCCGGGGGAGAAGCACTGATCGCGCACGAAGATCGCAGGACGGCAGCTGGCAGTCGGACAAGTGCGCGAGACTTGGTCCGTGTCACCCACTGACGAGACCGGGCCCGAGGCCCAGCAGGCATCCCCGTTCGGCACGACGCCTCCCGACCGACCCCCGGCCGACGCCGTGTCGAGCGCCCGCATGCCGCGCTGGCTGCCGCGCGCCGTGGTGCTCGTGCTCGCCCTCTACGCCACCTTCCAGCTGGGCACCTGGGCGTTCCACCAGCTCACCGGCCTGCTGATCAACATCCTCATCGCGTTCTTCCTGGCCCTCGCCATCGAGCCCGCGGTGAGCTGGATGGCCTCGCGCGGTATGCGCAGGGGGCTGGCCGCCGGTCTCGTCTTCCTCGCCGTCATGATCCTTTCCGCGGGCTTCGTCACCCTGCTCGGGTCGATGCTGGCGGGCCAGATCATCAAGATCGTCGAGGACTTCCCGGACTATCTCGACTCCGTCATCAACTGGATCAACACGCACTTCCACACCGACCTGAAGCGGGTGGACGTCCAGGAGGGGCTGCTCCGCTCCGACTGGCTGCGCAACTACGTGCAGCACAGCGCCACCGGCGTCCTGGACGTGTCCGCCCAGGTCCTCGGCGGTCTCTTCCAGTTGCTGACGATCGCCCTGTTCTCGTTCTACTTCGCCGCCGACGGCCCCCGCCTGCGCCGCGCGATCTGCTCCGTACTGCCGCCCGCCCGGCAGGCCGAGGTGCTGCGCGCATGGGAGATCGCCGTCGACAAGACCGGCGGATACATCTACTCGCGCGGTCTGATGGCGCTCATCTCCGGTATCGCGCACTACATATTGCTGCAGATCCTGGGGGTCCCGTACGCGCCCGTGCTCGGTGTGTGGGTGGGCCTGGTCTCGCAGTTCATCCCGACCATCGGCACATATCTGGCGGGCGCGCTGCCCATGTTGATCGCGTTCACCGTCGATCCCTGGTACGCGCTGTGGGTGCTCGTCTTCGTGGTGGTCTACCAGCAGTTCGAGAACTACATGCTGCAGCCCAAGTTGACCGCGAGGACCGTCGACATCCACCCCGCCGTCGCCTTCGGTTCGGTCATCGCCGGCACCGCGCTCCTCGGTGCGGTCGGCGCGTTGATCGCCATCCCGGCGGTCGCCACGCTGCAGGCGTTCCTGGGGGCGTATGTGAAGCGGTACGCGGTCACGGACGACCCCCGCGTCCACGGTCACCGGGGCGGCGGGGCGGGGCCGGGCCTCTTCACGCGCGCGAGGGGGCTGTGGGGGCGGCGGCCGGGAGCGGCGGTGCCCCAGGAGGGCGAGCCCGGGGACAGCGTGTCCTGAGGACCGCCACGGGGTTCGGGGCCGGGCCGACAGGCGCCCGGCCGGCTCAGTACGTGAGGACCGCCCACACCCCGGCACCGATGACGGCGGCGACGTAGCAGCCGGTCGCCGTGGCCACGACGCGTCGCCGGACCGGTTCGCTCCAGGATGTGCGGGACAGCAGCAGGGCCAGCGCGGGCAGCACCAGCACGGCGTGCAGGCTGACCCCGTGCAGCGGCTTGAGTGGAGCCGTCGAGTGGTACGCCACCTCCTGGTGGCCGGTACGGGCGAGCACCACCCCGCGCGCGATCATCGCGGCGCCCGAAGCGAGCGCGACCAGCAGGATCGCGAACCCGGACCGCACCGCGAGCGCCATCCCCGCAGGACCTGTGGGCGGGTGCCGGAACGAGGCGAGCGCGAACACGGTGAGCAGCACCACGAGAACACCGCCGCCCACGGCGAGGGTCATCGACACCGCGGTGTCGAAGGGCGTCTCCATGTCGAGATGCGAGGGCGCCCGGCGCCATGCCTGAAGGGTGATGCCGCCGACCTCCACGACACAGTCGGCGGCGAACACGGCGAGCAGCACGGTGCGCGGACGCGATCCGACGCGCAGATACGACGTCACCCAGGTGACCGCGATCAACGTCACCCCGAAGGACAGGCCGAACGTCACGGGCTTGCGCCAGGAGACGGGGCCGTACCAGGGGCCGCCGTCGACGGCGAACACCACCAGGTGCAGCAGGCCGGAGAGGATGAGGAGGAGGCCGGTGGCGTGGCAGAGGCGTTCCACCGGACGTGTCCCGGTGTTGTCCTGGGTGCTCTTCTCGGTCCGCGTCTGCATGCGGTCAGCCTCGCGGGAGTGCTCCGTCCGGTCGTCGTCCCGCCGGAGACACCCGCCGTACGCCGGAGGAAGTAGCCCACTGCCGGACCGCGGAGCCAGTCTCGGAGGTGCCGCGTGGTGCGCTTGACACGAAAATCGAACATCCATTCTTATGGAGGCTCCGGTGAAGCTCTCCACGGGTGATTCGGCACGTTTTTGATGGAGAAGTACCCGAGTTATCCACAGGCCGGACGGGCGTCGGGGCGCATTGTCAGTGGCAGGCGTTAGCGTCTTTGACGTGAAGCGATCGACTCAAGCAAATCGGGTGGAACCCATGGCAGGAACCGACCGCGAGAAGGCCCTGGATGCCGCACTCGCACAGATTGAACGGCAATTCGGCAAGGGCGCGGTCATGCGCATGGGTGACCGGTCGATGGAGCCCATCGAGGTCATCCCGACCGGGTCGACCGCGCTCGACGTGGCCCTCGGCGTCGGCGGCCTGCCGCGCGGCCGTGTCGTCGAGGTCTACGGACCCGAGTCCTCCGGCAAGACGACCCTGACCCTGCACGCGGTGGCGAACGCGCAGAAGGCCGGAGGCCAGGTCGCGTTCGTGGACGCCGAGCACGCCCTGGACCCCGAGTACGCGAAGAAGCTCGGCGTCGACATCGACAACCTGATCCTCTCCCAGCCGGACAACGGCGAGCAGGCCCTGGAGATCGTGGACATGCTGGTCCGCTCCGGCGCCCTCGACCTCATCGTCATCGACTCCGTCGCCGCGCTCGTCCCGCGCGCGGAGATCGAGGGCGAGATGGGCGACAGCCACGTCGGTCTGCAGGCCCGCCTCATGAGCCAGGCCCTGCGGAAGATCACCAGCGCGCTCAACCAGTCCAAGACCACCGCCATCTTCATCAACCAGCTCCGCGAGAAGATCGGCGTGATGTTCGGCTCCCCGGAGACCACGACCGGTGGCCGCGCGCTGAAGTTCTACGCCTCGGTGCGACTCGACATCCGTCGCATCGAGACCCTGAAGGACGGCACGGACGCGGTCGGCAACCGCACCCGCGTCAAGGTCGTCAAGAACAAGGTCGCGCCGCCCTTCAAGCAGGCCGAGTTCGACATCCTCTACGGCCAGGGCATCAGCCGCGAGGGCGGTCTGATCGACATGGGCGTGGAGAACGGCTTCGTCCGCAAGGCCGGCGCCTGGTACACGTACGAGGGCGACCAGCTCGGCCAGGGCAAGGAGAACGCGCGCAACTTCCTCAAGGACAACCCCGACCTGGCCAACGAGATCGAGAAGAAGATCAAGGAGAAGCTGGGCGTGGGTGTGCGGCCGGAGGAGCCCACCGCCGAGCCGGGCGCGGACGCCGCCGCCGTCACCGCCGCTCCGGACGACACCGCGAAGACGGTGCCCGCACCGGCGGCCAAGGCGAAGGCCAAGGCACCGGCGGCCAAGAGCTGACCCGGTGACACGGCGAACCGACTGGGCCGAGTACGCCTACCCCGACACTCCGCGCGAGCGGGGCGACAGGACAGGCGACGGGGGATCTGCCGGGCCGGGAGGCAGTGTTCACGGCGGTCAGCACCACGGGGACGGCACCATGCGCGGCGCGGACGGGGGAGACGGCCGCGGGGAGCCGCACGGCACGGGTGCGGGGGGCTCGTACGGCACGAGGGTGTCGTACGAGGACGGCGGTTCCTACGGCGCCGGGGTACCGCGGCGCGGCGGCGGGGCGTACGGCGGCGACCAGTCGTATGCCGACCAGCCGTACGGCGACGAGTCGGGTGGCGGGGTGTGGTCGGGTGACGGTTCGGCCCACTCTGTGAGCGACTCTGCCTCGGCCGGTGGTGGCTCGCGTCGCCGTGGTGACCGGGCCCGTGGTGCGGGCGGCTCCCGTGGGCGTCGGCAGCGGCGCGGCGGAGAGCCGTTCGGTGAGGACGGGGGTTCCTCCTTCTCGTCGAGGGCCGAGCAGGAGGAGGCTCCGGCGGACCCGGTGGAGCGGGCGCGGGCGATCTGTCTGCGCCTGCTCACCGGGACCCCGCGCACGCGCAAGCAGCTCGCGGACGCCCTGCGCAAGCGGGAGATCCCGGACGAGGCGGCCGAGGAGGTGCTGTCGCGGTTCGAGGAGGTCGGACTGATCGACGACAGCGCGTTCGCGGACGCCTGGGTGGAATCCCGGCATCACGGCCGGGGGCTCGCCCGCAGAGCCCTGGCGCAGGAGCTGCGGACCAAGGGCGTCGACTCCACACTGATCGACGCGGCCGTCGGCCGGCTCGACTCCGAGCAGGAGGAGGAGACCGCACGCGAGCTCGTCGCCCGCAAGCTGCGCGCCACGCGCGGCCTCGACCGCGACAAGCGACTCCGCCGTCTCGCCGGCATGCTCGCCCGCAAGGGCTACTCCGAGGGCATGGCCCTGCGGGTGGTCCGACAGGCGCTGGAGGAGGAGGGGGAGGACACGGAGTCACTCGGGGACGAGGGATTCTGAGCGACGCGGTCCGCACGGACGGGGTGTGCACGGACGGGGACCGTGCGGAGGGGATCTGAACGGAGGGGCCGAGGGCGAGGGCGGCCCCGCTGCTGCCGCTACGACGTCACCGGCAGGCCCACCGCCCTCCACGCCTGGAAGCCACCGACCAGGTCGGTGGCGCGGTGCAGGCCCAGCTGGTGCAGGGACGCGGCCGCGAGGCTGGATGCGTAGCCCTCGTTGCAGATCACCACGACCCGCAGGTCATGGCTCGTGGCCGCGGGGACACGGTGGCTGCCGCGTGGGTCGAGCCGCCACTCCAGCTCGTTGCGCTCGACGACCAGGGCGCCGGGGATCAGGCCGTCCCGGTCGCGCAGGGCCGCGTACCGGATGTCGACGAGCAGCGCCTCGCCGACGAGGGAGGCGTCGTACGCCTCCTCGGGCCCGATGCGCGCGTAGCCCTCGCGTACCCGCTCCAGCAACTCGTCGATGCCGAGGGGCTGTTGGGGTTCTTCGCCCGCCCCGCCGCTCACTGCCAGTCCTCCGGCCGCTCGACGTGTTCCAGCCGCAGCACCTGGCCCACGCGGCTGTAGCGGCGGATCTGCGGCAGGGGCGGGTAGTAGGCGTGGACGGAGATCGCGTGCTCGTCGCCGGACTCGTTGAGCACCTCGTGGACGTGGTGGCGGCCGAAGGCGCGGCCCTTGCCGGCGGGCAACCGCCGTTCCCGGTCCACTCCGTCGGTGAGTTCGAGGGTCCGCCAGCCGTCGGCGGGCAGCCGTGCGGCGAGCGAGTTCTCCTTGAGCTCGCCGGCCGCCGTCACAAAGGCGCCGACGGACTCCGCGTGGTCGTGCCAGCCGGTCCCCGTGCCGGGCGGCCAGCCGATCAGCCAGGCCTCACTGCCGCCGGGCCCCTCCAGGCGCACCCAGGTGCGGCCCTCGGGGTCCAGCGGGAGCGAGGCGATCAGCTCGGCGTCGGCGGCCGTGCGCCGCACGAAGTCGAGGAGGTCGGCCTGCGTCGGGGCGGAAACCGCCGTAGGCGCGGAGGCAGAGGGCGAGACAGACAAGGGGCACCGTCCTGAAGAGCGTTCGCGAGAGCGCGCGGCAGCACGGCGGCGCGCGCGGAGGGAGAAAGATGCGAATTCAGCAGGACGGACGACACACGCAGCCCGCATAGCGGACGAGGTCCATATGGACCCTCCGCCACAGGCGCACACAGGTGTCGGTCACGATCCGGAGTACACCATGACGGTGCGGACGGGTCAACTCACTGTCACTATGTGGACCGCACAGTGACAGTGAGTACGACATTCATAGGTATGACTGCTTCGGTGGGGCCGCCCAGCAGCCTCAGCGCGCCCCGGCCCCGGCCTCGGCCCCCGCGCCCGTCTCGGCCCCCGCCCCCGTCTTCGCCGGTCCCCCCAGCGTCGCCTCCGCCGCCGCGTACAGGTCGGCCGGGCGTACGCCGCTCAGGGCCGTGACCAGGTGGCCGTCGGGGCGGACGAGCAGGACGGTGTGTGCGGCGGCGCCCGGATAGCTCTCGGCGACCAGCAGCTCGGCCGTGTACGGGAGCGCGGCCACCGCGGCCGCCAGCCGGGGCATCACACCCGCGGTGACCCAGTGCTTGCGGTCCCACACGCCGGTGCCCGGCGCGACCAGGACGACGAGCAGCGCGCCGCGTCCGAGCCGGTCGCGCAGCCGTACGAAGGAGCCGTCCTCCGCGGTCACCCGGACGTCGGCGACGGGGGCGCCGGGCGCCGTGTCGACCGGGACCTCGCCCTCCAGGTGCCGGGGCGCGAGCGGTGAGGCGGCGTACGCCCCCGGCGTGCCGAGTGCACCGCGCCCCAGGTGGCCGTCGGCGAGCAGCGCGTCGTGCCCCCGGGCCGAGCCGGGGACGTACGCGCGCAGCCCTCCGCCGCCGCGCAGCAGCGGCAGGACCTGGTCGGCGGCGCGCAGCCGGGCGGCGACCGCGCCGCGCCGCTCGGCCTGGTAGCTGTCGAGCAGCGCCTCGTGCGGACCGTGGTGCCAGGCCAGGGCCAGCTTCCAGGCCAGGTTGTCGGCGTCCCTGAGCCCCTCGTCGAGTCCCTGGGTGCCGAGCGCGCCGAGCAGGTGTGCCGCGTCACCGGCGAGGAAGACCCGGCCGACCCGCCACCGGCGGGCGAGACGGTGGTGGACGGTGTGGACTCCGGTGTCGAGGAGGTCGTACGGCGGTGTGGAGCCACCGGTCCAGCCGGCCAGGGTCTCCCGGATGCGGGCCAGCAGCAGCTCGGGTGTGACCAGGTCCTTGCCCGGCGGCAGCAACCAGTCGAGGCGCCACACCCCGTCCGGCAGCGGGCGCCCGGTGACCTCCCCCGCCGAAGGACCGGACGTCCGCCACGGCGGCATCCGATGGAGCAACGCCTGGCCCTCCCACGGAAGTTCCGTACGCAGCGCGGCCACGGCGTGTCGCTCCACCGCGGTACGGCCCGGGAAGCGGATGTCCTGGAGCTTGCGGACCGTCGAGCGGGTGCCGTCGCAGCCGACCAGGTAACTGCCGCGCCACCATGTGCCCTTGGGGCCGCGGGTGTGGGCGGTGACGCCGGAGGGCTCCTGCTCGATGGTGTCCAGGCGGCTGTCCGTGGCGATCCTGACGAGCCGCTCGCCCGCCAGGGCCTGCCGCAGGGCGCCGGTCAGGACGTGCTGGGCGATGTGCAGGGGGGAGGGGTCGGCCTCGTCGTCGAAGGTGATCTCGCGCATCACCTGCTTGCGGCGCAAGGACCGCCATCCGGCCCAACGCGCCCCGGCCCGCTCCACCGGCAGCCCCGTCAGCCGCTCCATCAGGGCGGCGGTGTCCTCGCGCAGGACCACCGTGCGCGCGGGGCGCGGTTCGTCCTTGCCGGGACCCTCGTCGAGCACGAGGGAGGGCACTTCCTGACGCGCCAGCGCCAGGGCGAGCGTGAGCCCCACGGGCCCCGCTCCGACGATGATCACCGGGTCCACGGCGTGGCGCCCCCTGCCCGCGGCGGTGTCCCGAGGGACGTATGTGAACAGGAAGTTTGAGCAGGGTGCACGATCACAGAACGTATGCAACCCATTGTCGTTGTTTGCGTCAAGTGACGGAGGCAGTGGCGATCATGCCACTGCCTCCGTACGGGTCATACGAGGTGACTGGTCATCAGATCATACCGAGGCGCCACCCGCACCGGTCCCGAAGCCACCGCCCACCGCGGCCGGGTTGACCTCCACCGTGTCCTCGGTGAGCACCGCGCCCGTGCCGCGCTTGCTGCGGCGCAGCCTGCCCTCGAGCCAGCTCGCGAAGCTGGTGAGGATGAAGTTGACGACGATGAAGATGATCGCCACCACGATGAAACTGGGGATGACGTTGGCGTAGTTGGCGGCCAGTGTGCTGCGCGAGTTGAGCAACTCGGTGTAGCCGATCATCACACCGCCCAGCGCGGTGTCCTTCACGATGACCACCAGCTGGCTGACGATGGCCGGCAGCATGGCCGTGACCGCCTGCGGCAGCAGGATGCTGGTCATCGTCTGGCCCTTGCGCAGACCGATCGCGTACGCGGCCTCCGTCTGCCCCCTGGGCAGCGCGAGGATGCCGGCGCGGACGACCTCGGCGAGGACCGAGGCGTTGTAGAGCACCAGACCGGTGACGACCGCGTACAGCGGCCGCTCCTCGGTGGAGACGCCCGTCGAGCGGGCGTAGAACTCGTTCGCGAACAGCATCAGCAGCAGCACCGGGATCGAGCGGAAGAACTCGACCACGACGCTTGCCGGCACCCGCACCCACCGGTGGTCCGACATCCGGGAGATGCCGAAGAACGCGCCCAGGGGCAGCGCGATGACCATGGACAGGGCGGCGGCCTTCAGGGTGTCGCCGAGACCCGGCAGCAGATACGTCGTCCACGCCTCGGAGGTGGTGAACGGCTGCCACAGGGACCACTTCAGCTGGCCCTTGTCGTCCATCTTCTGCCACACCCACCACAGGGCGAGGGCGAACAGGACGACGAAGACCACCGAGAGGAGGACGTTGCGCCGCTTGGCGTTCGGGCCGGGAGTGTCGTAGAGGACGGAACTCATCGCTTCACCGCCAGTCGCTTGCCCAGCCAGCCCAGGAAGAGGCCGGTGGGCAGGGTCAGTACCACGAAGCCGAAGGCGAAGACCGCGCCGATGAGCAGCGTCTGTGCCTCGTTCTCGATCATCGTCTTCATCAGGTACGCGGCCTCGGCGACGCCGATCGCGGCCGCCACCGTGGTGTTCTTGGTCAACGCGATCAGTACGTTGGCCAGCGGGCCGATGACCGAGCGGAACGCCTGCGGCAGCACGACGAGCCGGAGTGTCTGGCTGAAGCTCAGCCCGATCGCCCGGGCCGCCTCGGCCTGTCCCAGGGGCACCGTGTTGATGCCGGACCGCAGCGCCTCGCAGACGAAGGCCGCGTGGTAGGCGACGAGACCGAGGATCGCGAGCCGGAAGCCCTGCGCCTTGAAGTCGTCGGCCGCGCCCAGGGTCATGCCGAAGATGTCGGCCAGACCGAGCGAGGTGAAGACGATGATGACCGTCAGGGGGATGTTGCGGACGATGTTGACGTAGACGGTGCCGAACCCGCGCATGAGCGGGACCGGGCTGACCCGCATCGCGGCCAGCAGAGTGCCCCAGACCAGGGAGCCGAGGGCGGAGAGGACGGTGAGTTTCACCGTCATCCAGAACGCCCCCAAAACGTCATAACCTTGAAGAAAGTCGAACACGATCTCCCGCGCTTCCGGGTGTGTGGCGTACGAGGAGGGCCAGGCCCCAGCTCGGGCGGGCCGCCGCCGTGATCGCGGTGGGCGGCGGCACGCCCGAGGAACCCTGCGTGGCTGGGTCTGCCTGCCTTACTTGACGATCTGGCCGATCTTCGGCGCCGGCTCGTACTTGTAGTTGGACGGGCCGAAGTTCTTCTCGACGTCCGTCTTCCAGGTGCCGTCGCTGACCATCGTCTCCAGCGCCTTGTTGATCTTGTCGAGGGTCGCGCTGTCGCCCTTCTTCACGCCGATGCCGTAGTTCTCGTTGCTGAGCTTCAGCCCGGCGAGCTGGAACTGGCCCTTGTACTTGTCCTGCGAGGCGTAGCCCGCGAGGATCGAGTCGTCGGTGGTCACCGCGTCGACGGCGCCGCTCTGCAGGCCCGCGATGCACTCCGAGTAGCCGCTCAACTCCTTGAGCTGGGCCTTCGGGGCGATCGTCTTCTGGACGTTCTGCGCGGAGGTCGAGCCGGTCACGGAACACAGCCGCTTGCCGTTGAGGTCCGTGCCCTTGGAGATGTCCGAGCCCGACTTCACCAGCAGGTCCTGGTGGGCCAGGAAGTACGGGCCGGCGAAGTCGACCTTCTGCTTGCGCTCGTCGTTGATCGAGTACGAGGCCACGATGAACTTCACGTCACCACGGGCCAGCGCGTTCTCACGGTCGGCGCTCTTGGTCTCGACGAACTCGATCTGGCTGGGCTTGTAGCCGAGCTTGCCCGCCACGTACGTCGCCACGTCCACGTCGAAACCGGAGAAGGAACCGCTCGGCTCCTTCAGGCCGAGACCGGGCTGGTCGTACTTGATGCCGACCTTGATCTTCTTGCCGCCACCGGAGGAACCACTGTCGTCGCTGTCGCTGGACCCGCACGCCGTGGCGGCCACGGCGAGGGCGAGGACGGCGGCCGAGGCGGCGGTGACCTTGCGGAGCTTCATCATGAACATCCTTTGGCTGGTGAAGAGATGGGGGCCGTCGCGGGCGGAACGGGGCGGAGCGTCAGTGGTGCAGGATCTTGGAGAGGAAGTCCTTGGCACGGTCGCTGCGCGGGTTGCTGAAGAACTGCTCGGGCGTGGCCTCTTCGACGATCCGGCCGTCGGCCATGAACACCACGCGGTTCGCGGCCGATCGCGCGAAGCCCATCTCGTGGGTGACGACGATCATGGTCATGCCGTCGCGGGCCAGCTGCTGCATGACCTCGAGGACCTCGTTGATCATCTCCGGGTCGAGCGCCGAGGTCGGTTCGTCGAAGAGCATGACCTTGGGTCCCATGGCCAGCGCCCGCGCGATCGCTACACGCTGCTGCTGACCGCCGGAGAGCTGCGCGGGGTACTTGTCGGCCTGCGTGCCCACGCCCACGCGGTCCAGGAGCGTGCGCGCCTGCTCCTCGGCCTGCTTCTTGTCGGCTTTGCGGACCTTGATCTGGCCCAGCATCACGTTCTCGAGCACGGTCTTGTGCGCGAAGAGGTTGAAGGACTGGAAGACCATTCCGACGTCGGCCCGCAGCCGGGCCAGCTCCCTGCCCTCCTGGGGCAGCGGCTTGCCGTCGATGGTGATCGTGCCCGAATCGACGGTCTCCAGGCGGTTGATGGTGCGGCACAGGGTCGACTTGCCGGACCCGGAGGGCCCGATGACCACGACGACCTCGCCGCGGGCGATCGTCAGGTCGATGTCCTGGAGTACATGCAACGCGCCGAAGTGCTTGTTGACACTCTTCAGAACGACCAGCTCGCCGGTTGGGACCACATCGTTCTTGGCCACCGATACTTCGGTCATCGCTATCGGGCTCCGTCCTCCTCGGTTTCGGAGGACAGTAATGACGGGCCGCGACCAGCGTCATTACATCTGAGGGAGATCTGAGCATCACGATCCGATAGCAATCGGACACGTGTTGTGGCACTTGCGAGCGCAACCCGTATCGGCCGGGTAACGGAACCGGCGCGCAACCGGAACCGGCTTGACGCCGTCCTCGTCCATCAGCGTGACTGCCTTGGTGCACGCGCGCGTGGACGCGTTTCTACCCATCCTGTTGGTACGGCCGATGAACCGAAGGAGGCCCGGATGAGACTGCTCCTCGTCGAGGACGACAACCATGTCGCCGCCGCTCTCTCAGCGGTTCTGGCACGGCATGGTTTCGACGTCACGCACGCGCGCAGCGGCGAGGAGGCCCTCCAGGCACTCGTTCCGGAAGGCGCCGGCTTCGGTGTCGTCCTGCTCGACCTCGGCCTGCCCGACCAGGACGGCTACGAGGTCTGCGGCAAGATCCGCAAGCGCACCAGCACCCCGGTCATCATGGTCACGGCCCGCTCCGACGTCCGCTCCCGCATCCACGGCCTCAACCTGGGCGCCGACGACTACGTGGTCAAGCCGTACGACACCGGTGAGCTGCTCGCCCGCATCCACGCGGTCAGCCGGCGCACCGCCCACGAGGACGCCGAGGCCGGTGGCGAGAGCGCGCTGCGCCTGGGCCCGGTGCTCATCGAACTGCCCACCCGCCAGGTCAGCGTGGACGGTTCGGTCGTCCAGCTGACCCGCAAGGAGTTCGATCTGCTCGCCCTGCTCGCACAGCGTCCCGGGGTGGTCTTCCGCCGGGAGCAGATCATCAGCGAGGTGTGGCGCACCAGTTGGGAGGGGACCGGACGCACCCTGGAGGTGCATGTCGCCTCCCTGCGCGCCAAGCTGCGCATGCCGGCCCTGATCGAGACCGTACGCGGCGTCGGCTACCGGCTCGTCGCCCCGGCCTCGTAACGTGCACGGGTGCGTACCCGACTCCTCCCGCTGCTGATCGTCCTGATGGCGGCCGTGCTGCTCGCCCTCGGCATCCCGCTCGCCGTGAGCGTGGCGGCGGCCCAGCAGCAGAAGGTGGTCGTCGACCGGATCGACGACACCGCGCGCTTCGCCGCGCTCGCCCAGTTCGTCACCGACGCCTGCAGTTCCACGGCCACCTCCACGGACGAGCGGCTCTCCACCCTCAGCAGCGAACTCACCAGCTACTACGGCGTCTACGGCATCCGTGCCGGGGTGTTCTGCCGTACCGACATCCCCATGGCCATGGCGCCGTCGACCTTCTTCCTGCCCCGCGAGGGCGAGGTGCGCGAGGCGTTCGACGAGGCCAAGCTCAGTCGCCGCAGCCACGACCCGAAGCAGGTGTGGCCCTGGCAGCGCAACCGTCTCGTCGTCGCCTCGCCGGTGATCCGGGACGGCGACGTCGTCGCGGTCGTCGTCACCGACTCGCCGACCGGACCGATGCGTTCGCGGATCCTGCACGGCTGGCTCGTCGTCGGGCTCGGTGAGATCGCCGCGATGCTGCTGGCGGTCGGTGCCGCCCTCCGGCTGACGGGGTGGGTGCTCAGGCCGGTTCGTGTCCTCGACACCACCGCTCACGCGATCGCCAGCGGCCGGCTGAAGTCCCGGGTCGCCGCGGCCGGCGGGCCGCCGGAACTACGGCGCCTGTCCCAGGCGTTCAACGAGATGGCGGACAACGTCGAGGACGTGCTCGAGCAGCAGCGCGCCTTCGTCGCCGACGCCTCGCACCAGCTGCGCAACCCCCTGTCGGCGCTGCTGCTGCGGATCGAACTGCTCGCGCTCGAACTTCCGGAGGACAACGAGGAGATCGCATCCGTCCGTACCGAGGGCAAGCGCCTCGCCGAGGTCCTCGACGACCTGCTCGACCTCGCCCTGGCCGAGCACACCGAGGCCGACCTCCGGGTCACCGACATCGGCGCGCTGACCGCCGAGCGTGTCGCCGCCTGGACCCCGACCGCCGAGGCCAAGGGGGTCCGGCTGGTGGCCGACTGCCCGCCGACCACCGCCTGGGCCGACCCCGTCACCCTCTCCAGCGCCCTGGACGCGGTGATCGACAACGCGGTCAAGTTCACGCCGGAGGACCAGTGCGTGGAGGTGACGGTCGTGGCCGACGGCGCCACCTCGACGGTCGTCGTCAGCGACAGCGGCCCCGGCCTGACCGACGAGGAGCTCGCCCGCGTCGGCGACCGCTTCTGGCGCAGCGGCCGCCACCAGAACATCAAGGGCTCCGGCCTCGGTCTGTCCATCTCGCGCACCCTCCTCGCGGCGGGCGGCGGCACCCTCTCCTACGGCCATCACGAGCCGCACGGACTGACGGTCACGGTGTCGGTGCCGAGGTCGCCGACGCCCTAGCCGGCGGACTGGCGGCGGATCCGGCCTCGCGGGCCGCCGCCGACTCCGCGCGGGATGTTGTCGGCTGCCGTAGGCTCACCGCCCGCCCTACGGCTTCACCGACCGGTAGTAGCGCCGGGCGCCCTCCTGCAGGGGCAGCGGGTCGGTGTAGATCGCTGTGCGCAGGTCGACGAGCTGGGCGGAGTGGACATGGGCGCCGATCTCGTCACGGCTCTTGATCACGGTGCGGGTCACCCACTCGGTGAGCCGGGGACTGATGTCCTCGCGCGTCATCAGCAGGTTGGCGACCGCGATCGTCGGCACGGCGAGACCGTTCTGGATGCTGGGGTAGGCCGACTCCGGCATGTTGGTCGACCGGTAGTAGCGGGTGGCGCCGCCCTGCGCGTGCAGCTTGGCGACGAGATCCGCGCCGATGGGCACGAACCGGAAGGTGAAGGAGTCGGCGAGCTTCGCCAGGCCCTCCGTCGGCAGCCCGCCCGACCAGAAGAAGGCGTCGAGCTTGCCCGCCTTCAGCCGCTCGGGCCCGTCCGCGATGCCGTAGGAGCTGGGCGTGATGTCCTTCCCCGGATCGATGCCGGCCGCCGTGAGGACCCGGTCGGCGATCAGTCGCACACCCGAGCGGGTCGGCCCTATGGCGACCCGCTTGCCGCGCAGGTCCGCGACCGAGCGGATGTCCGAGTCGCGCGGGACGACCAGCTGCACATAGTCGTCGTAGAGCCGGGCGACCCCGCGCAAGCGGTCGGCACCGGGCTGGTGGCCGAGTATGTACGTCTCCACCGCGTCGGCCGCGGCGATGGTGAAGTCGGCCCCACCGGTCGCCACCCGCTTGACGTTCTCCTGGGAGCCGTCGCTCGTCTGCAGCTCCACCGTGAGGCCCGGCATGTCCTGGCGGAACGCCTTGCGCAGCCGCTGGCCGTAGTCCTGGTACACACCGGCCTTGGTCCCGGTGCTCAAGGTGATCGTTCCGCTCGGCGGGGCCTCGCCCAGGGGCAGCAGCCACCACAGCAGCAGGCCGACCACGACGAACCCGGCGGCCGCGCCCTGCAGGGCCCGGCGCCTGCTGACCCGGCGGAACACTCTCGACATGCGGGCGATCCTGCCAGCCGGGACACGATGGTGACCAGGGCGGCCGGCCCGGCCGCAGGGCAGGGTGACTGTCAGTGGCGATCGCTAGAGTCGCCGTATGAGCTCATCGCCCGCCGACCTGGTCCGCCAGTTCCACCTCGCCTTCGGCCTGGACGCCCCTGCCACGCCGACCGAGGTCTCTCCCCGGCTGGCCGCCCACCGCGGTGAGCTGCTCGCCGAGGAGGCCGCGGAGGTCGCCGAGGTCTCGGTGAGCGGCCCGCTGGACAGACTGGCGCACGAGCTGGCCGACGTCGTCTACGTGGCGTACGGCACGGCCCTCGTGCACGGCATCGACCTGGACGCGGTCATCGCGGAGATCCACCGCTCCAACATGACCAAGCTGGGCCCCGACGGCAGCGTCGCGCGCCGCGCCGACGGCAAGGTCCTCAAGGGGGAGCACTACCGGGCGCCGGACGTGTCTGCGGTGCTGGAACGGCAGGGGTGGATACCGGACGGGGGAGTGAGCTGCCACGCCCCGGCCCACTCGCCCTGACCGGCTGGGCCGCGGCTATATGTCCCAGTCGCCGTCCAGCCCGGCCGCGTCGAGGAACATGAACTCCAGCGTGTCCTCCCGGTCCGGCCCCTCCCCGGCCAGCAAGGGCTGCTCGGCCCAGATGCACTTGCCGCTCGGGGTGTAGCGCGCACCCCACCGACCGGACAGGGCCGCGATCAGCTGCAGACCGCGGCCGCCCTCGTCGGTCTCGGTGGCGCGGCGGATGCGGGGCATGGTCTGGCTGCCGTCGTAGACCTCGCAGACCAACTCGGCGCCGTACAGCAGTCGAAGCCGGACCGGGCCCCTGGCGTGGCGGACGACGTTGCCGACCAGTTCGCTGGCCAGGAGTTCCGTGGTGGGCACCAGGTCGTCCAGGTCCCAGGTGCTGAGTTGGTCGCGGATGTGGCGGCGGGCCAGGCCGGCCGCCTTCGGGTCGTCCGGCAGCGGCCAGGAGGCCATCCGCTCGGTGGGCAGGGCGTGCAGCCGGGCGACCAGGAAGGCGGCGTCGTCGGCGGCCTGCTGCTCGGTGGGCAGCAGACCGGCCGTCAGGGTGTCGCACAGCCGCTCCAGGTCCACCGCGGTCCCGTCCCGGTGGGCCGTGCCCAGCAGCCGTGCCAGCTCCGCCATGCCCTCGTCGATCTCCCGCTTCGCCGACTCGACCAGCCCGTCGGTGTAGAGCACGAGCAGGCTGCCCTCGGGCACCTGGAGGTCGACCGTCTCGAAGGGCGGCTCGGCCGCCCCCAGCGGTGGGTCGGCGTCCGGCTCCGGGAAGTGCACGCTGCCGTCGGGGTGGACCAGGGCGGGCGGCGGATGCCCGGCGCGGGCCAGGGAGCAGCGCCCGGTGGTGGAGTCGTAGAGCGCGTACAGACAGGTGGCGTACGACGTCTCGCCCATCCCGGCGACGATGTCGTTGAGGTGGCCCAGGATCTCGCCGGGCGGCAGTTCGAGGTCGGCCAGGGTGTGCACGGCGGTGCGCAGCCGGCCCATGGTGGCCGCCTCCGGCAGCCCGTGACCCATGACGTCACCGACGACGAGCGCGACCTGCCCGCCGGAGAGCGGGATGATGTCGTACCAGTCGCCGCCCACGTCGGCGCCCTGGCCGGCCGGGAGATAGCGGGCGGCGGCGGTGCACTCGGGCAGGTCGGGCAGCGCCTGGGGGAGCAGACTGCGCTGGAGTTCGCGGGACCGGGTGTGCTCGGCGTCGTAGAGCCGGGCCCGCTCCAGGGACTGGGCGACGAGCGCGCTGATCGTGGTCAGCAGGGCGCGCTCCTCGTCGGTGAGCCGGCGCGGCCGGTCGAAGGAGACGATGCACACGCCGAAGGTGTGCCCGGACGCCGTCAGCGGCAGGAACGCCCAGGCCCGTTTGCCGGAGCGCTCGGGCAGGTCTCCCAGCGCGGGATAGCGCGCGACGAACTCCTCGGGCGAGGACAGGAACATCGGTGTGCTGGTCTCGACCGGGTCCCACATCGGGCCCTTGAGCGACCGGGGGAGGCCGTCGACGAAGTCGAGGAAGGCGTCGGAGTAGCCCGTGGCGCCCACATGGTGCATCCGGTCGCTCTCGATGACCTGGACCATGAGCCCCGTGGCGGCGAACGGCGGCAGCACGCGCCGGGCGACCGCGTCCACCACGTCCTGCGAGGTCGTGGCCTTGGCGAGCTCCGTGGTCAGCTCGGCGATACGCACGGCCCGTTCGGCCGCGGCCCGCTCGGAGGCCTGGCGCTCCTCCGCCAGCCGCCGCTTCTCGGTGACGTCCTGGAAGTAGAGGGTGCGCCCGTCGGGCCCCGGGACCAGCCGGAGATGGAACCGCTGCCCGGAGTCCGGCAGATGGACGTCGAAACCGGCCGGCTTCTCCTCGGCCGCGGCCCGCAGACAGTGGACCTTCAGGCCCGGGATCCGGCGCGCCGAGGGCAGCGCCCACAGCAGGCGTCCGAACAACTGCTCCTCCGAGAAGCCCAGGAGCCGTTCCGCCTCCAGATTGGCGAAGGTGATCCGCCACTCGTCGTCCACCGCGAGAAAGCCGTCGCTCATGTGTCTCAGGGCCCGGCTGAGCGCGTCCCGCGCCCGGCGCGACTCGTTGCTCTCCCAGCCCACGCCGATCATCCGCAGTGGCTCGCCCCGGTCGTCGTACGTCGCCCGGCCGCGGGCCTGGGTCCAGCCGAACGTGCCGTCCAGGCGCCGTACCCGGTACTCGGCCTCGTAGACCGTGCCGTCGAGGATCGCCTGCTGGGCCGCCGCCAAAGTGGGTGCCAGGTCGTCGGGGTGGACGATCCGCATCCAGTCCTCGATCCGGCCGGTGTAGTCGGCCGGCCGGGTGCCGTACAGCTCCAGTGCCGCCTCGTCCCAGATCAGCTCGCCGGAGCGGATGTCCCAGTCCCAGGAGCCGACCCGGACCTCCTTCAGGGCCTGCCGCAGCCGCTCGCCGTGGAACTCCGACCGGTCGGGTCCGGACGGCGGCGGCGCCTGGGCGATACGGTCCTCGGTCCAGGCGACCACGGCCCGGAGGAACTCCCACTGCTCCTCGGTGGGCTCGCCCGGCTCGCCGGTCAGGACGGTCAGCGCGCCGATGCTGCGCTTCCCGCTGAACAGCGGCAGGCCGGCGAGGCCGGTGCCGGGCCAGTCCGCCGGCGGCTCGGGCGCCACGGCGTCCATCGGTGTCCACAGGCCACTGCCCTGATGGAGGGCGCGGGCCGGGGGCAGCGGTCCCTCCTGGTCGACGATCTCCCAGGAGCGGGTCAGGGCGGGCGGCAGACCGACCGACGACACCAGTCGCAGGGCGGACATCGGGCCGCGCAGATGGATCGTTCCGCCCAGCGCGCCGAGCTCACCGACCGCGTGTCCGAGAGCCAGCCGGAAGACATCGCTCTCCGTCACTCCGGGGGCCACTGTGCCGAGGAGAGCGAGCCGTGCGTTCATGCTGGGAACTTATCGTTCCCCTTTTAGTTCGAAACCTGTTTCACGGATTCTCGCCATCCGTCTCCTGTTCTTCTCCTGTCCTGCCCCTGTGGCAACGGCCGGTCACGCAGGGAGAGTTGACCGGGCATCCGGTGTACACGTCGGTGACGCGGGCAATTCTCCGATCATGGACATCGGTGTCTTCATCCCCATAGGCAACAACGGTTGGCTCATATCCAAGAGTTCCCCCCAGTACCTGCCGAGTTTCGAGCTGAACAAGGCCGTCGTACGGAAGGCCGAGGAGCACGGGCTCGACTTCGCCCTGTCGATGATCAAGCTCAAGGGGTTCGGCGGCGAGACGGAGTTCTGGGACCACTGTCTGGAGTCGTTCACCCTGATGGCCGGCCTGGCCGCGGTGACGGACCGGATCAAGCTGTACGCCTCCACCCCGATCCTCGCCCTGCCGCCGGCGATCGTCGCGCGCATGGCGGTCACCGTGGACTCCATCGCCCCCGGCCGCTTCGGCGTCAACATCGTCACCGGCTGGGCGCCCGGCGAGTACGCCCAGATGGGCCTGTGGCCCGGCGACGAGCACTTCGGCAACCGGTACGCGCGTGCCGTCGAGTACGTCACCGTGATGCGCGAGTTGTGGCGCGACGGCGTCAGTGACTTCAAGGGCGCGTTCTACGAGATGGACGACTGTGTGCTGTCCCCGCGCCCGGCGAACGGCCACATCGATGTCGTCGCCGCGGGGCAGAGCGGTACCGGGATACGGTTCGCGGCCGAGCACGCCGACTACAACTTCATCCTGGGCAGCGGAGTGAACACCCCGCTCGCCTTCGCGGACACCGCCGCGAGCCTGGTCGAGGCGGCCGGGGAGAGCGGCCGCGACGTCGGGGCGCTGTCCCTCTTCATGGTCATCGCGGACGAGACCGACGAGGCGGCCCGGGCCAAGTGGCAGGAGTACCACGACGGCGCCGACCACGCGGCGCTCGCCTACATGGCGGGGGAGTCCGCCACCGACACGAGCGCCGACGACTCCTCGACCGCCCGCACCATCGTGCTGCCCGAAGGCGCCGTGAACTTCAACATGGGGACGCTGGTCGGCTCGTACGAGACCGTCGCGGGGATGCTCGACGAGATCGCCGCGGTGCCCGGGACCAAGGGGATCATGCTGGTCTTCGACGACTTCCTGGAGGGCATCGAGAACTTCGGCACCCGCATCCAGCCGCTGATGGAGTCACGACGGGCGTGAATGGCTGAACAACGTGACCCATGCGTTCGTATCCCCCATAGAGGGCCTCTCGACACAGAAAGAGACAAGCCCGACGTCTCACGGGCGGCCCCGAAGGGGATGAGCCAGATGGTGATCGCGAAGCGGACCGCGCTCCAGGCCACGGCGCTGGGGTTCTCCGCCGCCCTTCTCGTGGCCGCCTGCTCCAGCGGGGGCGGAGGAGGTGGCGGAAAGGCCGCCGAGAGCACCGGAGCGGCCAAGGCGGGCTCGGGTACGAAGGTCACGGTGACCGAGACCGAGTACGCCCTGAAGCTCTCCCGGAGCGCCTTCGCGCCGGGCGTGTACACCTTCACCGCCGACAACAAGGGCAAGACGACGCACGCCCTGGAGGTGGACGGCCCCGGGGTGGCGGACGTGAGGACCCAGAACATCCAGGGCGGGCAGCAGGCGTCCGTGACGGTGACGCTGAAGAAGGGCACCTACAAGGTCTACTGCCCGGTCGACGGACATCAGCAGCTCGGCATGAAGACGACCGTCACGGTGTCATGAGAGACGACCGTCAAGGCGGCATGAGGCATGAGGGAAGACGGCCAAGGGGTCATGGGAACAGCGCGTCCAGATCGGGCTTCTTGCCGCCGAAGAGGCCGTCCCGCTCGCTCAGGGAGGCCAGTTTCCGCAGGGAGGCCATATCCACCCGCGGGGGCCAGCTGGGCAGGGCGAGGTTCTTCAGGACATCGCCGCTGATCTTGGTGTACGTGGTGAGGGCCTGGCGTGCCTCGTCGGGGTGGGCGGAGGCGTAGCCCAGGGACTCGTTCATCGCCTCGGTGAACCGCTTGACCAGGCCGGGGTTCTGCTGGGCGAGCCTTGTGGAGGTGAAGTACGTCGCCACCGTCAGCTTCGGGTCCGTCTCCTCGAACGGCGAGGCGACGACCCGCGCGCCCTGCGCCTCGGCGATGGTCTGGGCGGGCTCGGCCATCCAGGCGGCGTCGACCCGGCCGCCGTCCAGGGCGGCGGGCATCTGGTCGAACGGGATCTCGACGAACCTGACTTCGCCCGGGTCTCCGCCGGCCAGCCGGACCGACTCGCGCACCGTGGTGTCCCCGATGTTCTGCAGGGTGTTCACGGCGACCGAGTGTCCGGCGAGGTCCTTGGCGGACTTGATGGGGCTGTTCTTCTTGACCAGCACACCGGTGACGTCGTGACCCGCCTTGCCGTTGGAGGCGGCGCCGTTGGCCACGGACTCGATCGCGATGCCCTTGACCTGCGCGAGCATCAGGGACGTCGTATTGCTGAAGCCGAACTGGTACTGCCCGCTCACCACCCCGGGGATGATCGCCGCTCCTCCCTGCGCGGTCACCATCCGCAGCTTGATGCCCCGGCTGCCGAAGAACCCCTTCCGCTGCCCGAGGTAGAGCGGGGCCACGTCGACGATCGGGATGACGCCGACCTCGACAGTGGTGGTCCCGCTCCCGTCCGAGGCGGAGGGGCCGCTCGACCCCGAGCCGGAGCCACCGCACGCGGCTGCGCCGGCGACCATGATCAGCACTGTGACTGTCCCGCGAACGCGCCGTCGCATGGGACCTCCAGACGGAGAACCGGGCGGTTGACGTTGTGCAGATTGCTGGCGGCCGTAATCTACTCGCCCACTGACGGACTGTCAGTGCCCGGGACGCCGGAGGTTGTTCCCGTGGGGGGAGGTTGTTCCCGTGGCGGGCGCGCCGGAGCGTGGGGCGGGTGCGCCGGGGCGTGCGGCGGGCGTGCTGTTGAAGAACCCCGGGGCCGTGTAGTACCGGTGTGACCGGACGGAAGTAGAAACCGCTTACGAGGGGAAACGCAGCATGCGTATACGTCGACTCGGCCGCAGCTCCGTCGAGGTCACCGAACTGGGCTTCGGCGGAGGCCCGCTGGGCGGGCTGTTCGCGCCGCTGGACGACGACACCGCCGCAGAGGCCCTGGCGGAGGCCTGGGACAGCGGTATCCGCTACTTCGACACCTCGCCCCACTACGGCATCGGGCACTCGGAGCGCCGTATCGGCGAACTGCTGCGGAGCAGGCCGCGGGCGGAGTCCGTGCTGTCGACGAAGGTCGGCCGGCTGCTCGTGCCCCAGGACCCGGCAGGCCGTATGGACGAGGCGTTCGCCGTACCGGCCACCCACCGCCGCGTATGGGACTTCACCCGCGAGGGCGTGCTGCGCAGCGTCGAGGACTCGCTGGCCAGGACGGGCCTCGACCGGATCGACGTGCTGTACCTGCACGACGCCGAGCGGCACTTCGAGGCCGCCCTGCGTGAGGGTTTCCCGGCCCTGGCCGAGCTGCGCGCGCAGGGAGTGGTCGGCGCGATCGGCGCGGGCATGTACCACCCCGGCAAGCTGGCCACGCTGGTGCGGGAGACGGACCCGGACGTGGTGATGCTCTCGGGGCGCTACACGCTGCTGGACCACAGCGCCCTGGACGAGCTGCTGCCCGTCTGCGTCGACCGCGGGGTCTCCGTCCTGGCCGCCTCGGTCTTCAACTCCGGCCTGCTGGCCACGGACCGCCCCGCCGAGGGAGCCCGCTTCGACTACGCCCCCGCCGGGCCGGAGCTGCTGGACCGGGTGAACCGGATCGCGGACGTCTGTGAGGCGCACGGCGTGACCGTCCCCCAGGCCGCCATGGCGTTCCCTCTGCTCCACCCCGCCGTCACCGGGATCGTGGTCGGCATGCGCTCCGCCGACGAGGTACGGCGCAACGTCGCCGCCTTCGAGGCCGGGATTCCGGCGCGGCTCTGGTCCGACCTGCGCGGCGAGGACCTGCTGGACGAACGGGTCCCGATCGGCGCGGCGCGGTGAGGACGCGGATCCGGGGCTGCTCCGAGAACGGGTGACCCACCCATGTCCGAGCCCGGTCGGCGCCAGTCGCCGTTCGATCCGCTTTCGCCGTCCTCAGGAGCAGACTTCGACGGGCCCCGCGCTCCACGGTGCCGGCCACCGGAGCGTGGGGGTCCGGATGTGACGGCGCCGTTCCCGACCGGACGGTTCGAGGCTTTGCCGAAGTTATGTCTGGGGATGTTCGGCGGACTCGCCCCCAGGGTGTCCGGTCGGATCCGGCGAGGTTGCCCGATGGAGCAGAAGCTGATGTCCGTGCGTACCGGGCAGAGCCGTCCGGCAGGGCAGAGGAGGACTTCCGTTCGGGCGGGTGGGGCCTGTC
This sequence comes from Streptomyces sp. NPDC005648, assembly GCF_040605395.1. NCBI lineage: Bacteria > Bacillati > Actinomycetota > Actinomycetes > Kitasatosporales > Streptomycetaceae > Streptomyces > Streptomyces sp. NPDC005648. Next base: position 50,802 of record NZ_JBEXCS010000032.1, read on the forward strand.
CGGTCGGCTCTCCCGTGGCGTTCACGATTTTGTGAACTGTCGGATTCCGGCACATTCTTGATCTGCACCGGTCAACGCGGCGTGGGTTCCGCGAGGGGTACCGGTGCACCCACGTCCCGGCCTTCGGGAGCGGCACTCTGGCCGCCTTGCCCGTGTCACGCCGGTGTGAGAGGGCGGGCGGGTCCTGCCGGTCCGTGCTCCCCGTCCTGGCTGCGACATCTGTGCTGCCGAAAGAGGAAATGCTCCATGTCACATCGTCAGCGGCCGTTACGCCTGAACCGAACACGGTCGAGAAACGGCCTACGCGCGATTCTGTCGGCCCTCTCGTTCGCCTTGGCCGTGTTCGGACTGTCGGCCCCCGCCGCCTCGGCGGCGACCAGCGGCACCTGCGGAATCGACGTCGACGCCGCGACCGGTTTCTCGACCACCCAGTCCGACGGTTTCGGGGCGACCTTCCGCATGGGCTGCGCCTCGAACGCCCCCTCTGACCTGGCCGCGCTGACCACCAGCGGCAACGACGTCGTGGTGTCGGTCGACATCACCGGCGGCGACGCGTCGGCGAAGATCAAGGAGGCGGTCGACGCCTTCCACACCGCCCATGACGGCGGGCAGATCCTCAGCCGGTACGCCGACGCCCAGGCGAGCAAGTACGACCTGCACCTGTACGACGGCGACACCAGCGTCAGCGGCGTCACCTTCGACGGGAACGTCTACGCCAAGGGCAACAGCATGGTGTTCGTGGTGCCCGCCGCGCAGGTGTCCACCACCGCGAACTGGTGGCAGAAGCTCATCGGCACCGCCGCCTCCTGGGGGATCGGCGTGGTCGCCGGAGCGGCGTGCCTGACCATCCTCAGCACCGGCGGCCCTTTCGTCGCCCCGGTCTGCGCAGCCGTCATGGGCTTCGCCATCGGTTTCTCCGGTGAAATGATCCAGAACGTCGGCTTCGACGGGCGGCCGATCGGCAGCAGTTCGGTGCTGGCCGAGGCCTTCGCCGTCGGCCTGATGAGCGCTGTCGTCGGCGGAGCGGGCGGCACGGTCCTCGAATGGGCCACGAAGGGCAGTCTGGCGCTCACGACGACCATGCAGACCTCCCTGAAGAACCTGGCCGCGAAGCTGAACATCTTCTCGAAGCCGCTCAACGCCATCGCCGACGCCCTCGCGGGTTTCGACCCCGCCCTCATCCAGGCCATCCGCCAGCGGGTCGGCGGCGCCATCGGTCAGCAGATCGCCGTCGCCTCGTACATCTACCCGACCGACAGCGCGTGGACCCGGCTGATCAACTCACCCACCGGCAAGACCAGCGTGGTGGTGGCCAACGTCCTCAACGGACCCGGTGCCGAGAAGAACAGCGCCTGGGGTGACGTCATCGACAAGGCCGCCGCGTCGGGCAAGAAGGTGCTCGGCTATGTCGACACCGGCTACTTCGGGCTGGCCGACGGGCGCGCCACCCGACTGGGTTCGACAAGCCCCGCGGACTGGACGCAGCAGATCGAAGAGGACATCAACTCCTGGTACAGCCTGTACGGCAGCTCCATGGGCGGCATCTTCTTCGACGACGGCTACAACGAGTGCGGCTCCGGCAACCAGGTCCCGTCCTGGTACACGGAGGTCAACGACTACGTGAAGCGCAGCCACCCCGGCGCGCTGACCGTCCTCAACCCGGGCACGATCGTTCCGCAGTGCTACGAGGGCACCGCCGACGTGCTGCTGACCTACGAGGGCGACTACACCGGATATGTCGGCACCAACTCCAACGCGGCCCTGAACTACAAGGACCTGGGCTGGACCCCGAAGAGCTCCTCGGAGATCTGGCACATCATCTACGGCGTGAGCGCCGACCACGTCGCGGAGGTGGCCGCCAAGGCCAAGGACCGCGGCGCCGGATACGTCGAGATCACCGACGACACCCTGTCCAATCCGTACGACACACTGCCCGCGGACAGCTACTGGAACGCCGAGCAGAACGCGGTCGAGGGCGGCACCCCCACGGTCGCCGGTGCCAGCGCCTACGCCGGCACCACCAACACGCCCGTTGCACCGGCCAACCTGACGGTGAAGTCGTACGACTACACCTCGGCGACGCTCACCTGGGGGGCCTCCGCCGGTGCCGCCCGCTACAAGATCAGTGTCAATGGTGTGATCACGACCGTTCCCGGCTCGATGACGAGCGCGACGGTCGGCGGGCTGACGCCGGGCGGCTCCAGCTACGAGATCAGGGTGATCGCCCAGACCGGCGGTGGCACCGACTCGGCGCCCAGCAACACCGCCGTGGTGAAGACCCTGGCGCTGCCCGGCGGGAAGACCGTCACCAACGTCAGGGTCTCCGCGACGGCGACGACCGCCACGATCTCCGCGGACTTCCTGGTGCCGTACTCGTTCCGCCGGCTCTACTTCTGGACACCGACCCTGGGCATCACCGGCTGCCAGGGCGGGGCCGCCTGGACCATCAACTACAGAACGGACTCCTACGTCTGCGGCTACTACATGGTGGAGGGCACCACCCTGTACAGGTACACCGGCACGGCGAACTCCCAGTGGTCGTGGGCGCCGTACGGCACCGTGACCATCAGCAGGAGCGGTTACACCTACACCTGGAACGTCCCCTACGGAACCTCCGGAGGGGTGTCCGCGGACCACGTCGTGCTCCAGGCCGAGGGATACAACCCGCTCGTCAACTACTTCACCCCGTGCAGCGAGTTCTCTCCCACCCTCGGTCCCGACGGCAACGGACGCTACTGCGCGTCCTGACCCGGTCCCGACCTGCATGACCGACCGGCGGGCCGGCGCTTCGGCACCGTCCCGCCGGTCTCCGTCAGTGGCTCGATCGCCCCACCGGTCCGGGGGGCGGGAAATGCGTGCAGGTGGCGAGGTGACCGCCAGTTCCTCCAGTGCCTCCCGGAGGCCGACGCCGGGGGCGTTCACGACCGCCTACCCTTGACCCATGACCATCAGCAGCGACCGGAGCCCGGCAGTGGACGTTCAGTCACCCAAGACATACGAAGTTCGCACTTACGGGTGCCAGATGAACGTCCACGACTCCGAGCGATTGTCCGGACTGCTGGAGGACGCGGGCTACGTCCGAGCCCCCGAGGGCTCCGACGGCGACGCGGACGTCGTCGTCTTCAACACCTGCGCGGTCCGTGAGAACGCCGACAACCGTCTGTACGGCAACCTGGGCCGCCTCGCCCCCAGGAAGGCCTCGCGGCCCGGGATGCAGATCGCGGTCGGCGGCTGCCTCGCGCAGAAGGACCGGGACACCATCGTGAAGAAGGCGCCCTGGGTGGACGTCGTCTTCGGTACCCACAACATCGGCAAGCTCCCCGTGCTGCTGGAACGCGCGCGCGTGCAGGAGGAGGCGCAGGTCGAGATCGCCGAGTCGCTGGAGGCGTTCCCGTCCACCCTGCCGACCCGGCGCGAGAGCGCCTACGCGGCCTGGGTGTCGATCTCCGTCGGCTGCAACAACACCTGCACCTTCTGCATCGTCCCGGCCCTGCGCGGCAAGGAGAAGGACCGCCGCACCGGCGACATCCTGGCCGAGATCGAGGCCCTGGTCGACGAGGGCGTCTCCGAGATCACCCTGCTCGGCCAGAACGTCAACGCCTACGGCTCCGACATCGGCGACCGCGAGGCCTTCAGCAAGCTGCTGCGCGCCTGCGGCACGATCGACGGCCTGGAGCGGGTGCGCTTCACCTCCCCTCACCCCCGCGACTTCACCGACGACGTGATCGCCGCGATGGCGGAGACCCCGAACGTGATGCCGCAGCTCCACATGCCCCTGCAGTCCGGCTCGGACACCGTCCTGAAGGCGATGCGGCGCTCCTACCGCCAGGAGCGCTACCTCGGGATCATCGAGAAGGTGCGTGCCGCCATGCCGGACGCGGCGATCTCGACCGACATCATCGTGGGCTTCCCCGGCGAGACCGAGGAGGACTTCGAGCAGACCATGCACGTGGTCCGCGAGGCCCGCTTCACCAACGCCTTCACCTTCCAGTACTCCAAGCGCCCCGGTACCCCCGCGGCGACCATGGACGGCCAGATCCCCAAGGAGGTCGTGCAGTCGCGCTACGAGCGTCTCGTCGCCCTCCAGGAGGAGATCTCCTGGGACGAGAACAAGAAGCAGGTCGGCCGCACCCTGGAGCTGATGGTCGCCGAGGGCGAGGGCCGCAAGGACGGCGCCACCCACCGTCTCTCCGGCCGCGCCCCCGACAACCGCCTGGTCCACTTCACCAAGCCCGACCAGGACGTCCGCCCCGGAGACGTCGTCACGGTCGAGATCACCTACGCCGCCCCGCACCACCTCCTCGCCGAGGGCCCCGTCCTCGATGTGCGCCGCACGCGCGCGGGTGACGCGTGGGAGAAGCGGAACGAGGCGGAGACGGCGAAGCCGGCGGGTGTCATGCTGGGCCTCCCGAAGATCGGGGTGCCGGAGGCGCTGCCGGTGGCGGCGGGGAGCGGCTGCGGCTGCGACTGACCGGGGCGGCACAGGGAGGCGGGGGCATGGGGCGCTGGGTGGTGGTCGTCGACCGCCATTTGGGAAACCAGTACGACCTGAACGAGGTGGCGCGCTTCGAGGGCACCGTGGAGGAGGCCCGGGCTCGCCTGTACGAGATCGCCTGCAACCACCGCCCGGGCGTCGCCCTGCGCCAGAAGCGCCGGCAGGTCTACCGGGTCGGGGACGGAGAGTCCTACTACGTGAGCATCGAAGGCGTGATGTCCACACAGCGTGTGGTGTACCGGCTCGCCGAGCTGGTGTGGGGCACGGATCCGGACTCCGCGTCCGAGTCCTGGCCCTGGACCTGGGGCTAGGCTGCCGATCATGCTTGTCGCCGCAGCCGTCTGCCCCTGCCCGCCCCTCCTCGTGCCGGACGTCGCCGCGGGCGCCGCGCCCGAGCTGGACGCCGCGCGTGCCGCCTGCACGGACGCGCTCGGGCTGCTGGCCGCCGCCCGTCCGGACCTGCTGGTGGCGGTGGGCCCGGCCGTGCCGAGCGGGCGCGGGACGCACCCGCAGGGCACGCCGGGGTCCTTCCGCGGGTTCGGGGTGGACGTCGACGTACGGCTGGGCGCGGGGCAGGGCACGGAGGGCGGGCCGGAGCTGCCGCCCTCGCTCGCCGTCGCCGCATGGCTGCTGGAGCGGACCGGGTGGGCCGATGCACCGGTCGAGGGACTCGGTGTGGGGGAACCCCTCGCGGCCGAGCGGTGTATCCAAGTCGGAAGGGACATCGCCGCCCGGGCCGAGCGGGTGGCGCTGCTGGTGATGGGCGACGCCAGCGCCTGCCGCACGCTCAAGGCACCCGGTTACCTCGACGAGCGCGCGGCACCCTTCGACGCGGAGGTCGCACGGGCGCTGGGGGCGGCGGACGTGGCGGCCGTGAAGGCACTCGACGCCGAGCTGGCGTACGAGCTGAAGGCATCGGGCCGCGCCCCCTGGCAGGTCCTCGCGGGCGCGGCCGAGGACGCGGACCTCGCCGGCGCGCTGCTGTACGAGGACGCGCCGTACGGGGTGGGGTACCTGGTCGCGACCTGGTCGTAGGGCCGTCGTCGCATGGGGGCCCCTCGTATGGGCTCCCATGCATGGGGGCGCCGTCGCAACCCGGAAACGGCGGACGGCCGGGAGCCTCCGTGGCTCCGCGGCCGTGCTGCCGATGTGCCGTGCTGCCGATGTGCCGTGCCGCCGTCAGGGAGCCGGCCGTGTCGAGGTGTCCGGCGGTACCGCCCCGCCGTCCGCTCCCGCGTCGCCCTTGTGCGCGAGTCGGTCCATGGCGCCCTTGGCCTTGCCGGTCCCGGTCTGGATCCTGCCGCTGTACTTGCCCTTGGTCTTCTCGTCCACGACCTTGGCGGCCTTGTCGAGACCGTGCGAGATCTTGTCCCCGTGCTGCTGCGCGAGGCCGGAGACCTTGTCCTTGGCCGGGGAGAGCTTGGCCTTCAGATTGTTCAGGAGACCCATGGTCCACCTTCCCTGTAGCCCGGGTCCGGTTTCGCTCCCGGGGGTACCCGCGCACGGCGCGGTTACGTGCGGGCGCCCTCGCCGGCCTCGCTGTCGGCCGCCTCCTCGGCGGACTGCTGCTTGGGGATCTCGACGCCCTCGCCCGAGTCGGCCTCGGCGGTCTCCGCCGCCTTCTCCTCGGCCTCGGTCCGCTCCACGACTCCGGCCTCGGCCGACCCCTTCGCCTCTGCCGCCTCCTCCGCCGCGGGTTCGGCCGTCGGTGCACCGGCCTGAGCCTCGGCGGCTGACGCCTCCTGCGTAGCCTTCGACCTCCGGAGAAGTCGTGCGAAAACGCCCATATCCACTCCATACGTTACTCGTGCGGGGGAAATCCCGCGTCGTCCGGTGCGTCCGTTTGCGTCGCCCGGGTCGCCGTCTCCCGAAACCGGCGACGGAACCTCGCAACGGGCAACGACGCCGGTCACGCCCCGTCACGTAACTCGTTCGAGGACACTGCCCGGGGTTTGCGAGACTGGTGCGGTGAGCAGCGCACCCTCCGCCCCCCGAGTCATCGCCGTCGTCGGACCGACCGCGGCCGGAAAGTCCGATCTGGGCGTCTTTCTCGCCCAGCGACTGGGCGGTGAGGTCGTCAACGCCGACTCCATGCAGCTCTACCTGGGGATGGACATCGGCACCGCCAAGCTGACGCCCGAGGAGCGCGGCGGTGTCCCGCACCACCTCCTGGACATCTGGGACGTCACGGTCACGGCCTCGGTCGCCGAGTACCAGAGACTGGCCCGGGAGCGGATCGACGCCCTGCTCGCCCAGGGCCGCTGGCCGATCCTCGTCGGCGGCTCCGGCCTTTACGTCCGGGGGGCCGTCGACAACCTGGAGTTCCCCGGCACGGACCCCGAGGTCAGGGCGCGTCTGGAGGACGAGCTCACCCTGCGCGGGTCGGGCGCGCTGCACGCGCGTCTCGCCGCCGCCGATCCCGAGGCCGCGCAGGCGATCCTGCCGAGCAACGGCCGCCGTATCGTCCGTGCCCTCGAAGTGATCGAGATCACCGGCAAACCCTTCACCGCCAATCTCCCGGGCCATGACTCGGTCTACGACACCGTCCAGATCGGTGTCGACGTGGCCCGCCCCGAGCTCGACGAGCGCATCGCCCGCCGCGTCGACCGGATGTGGGACGCCGGACTGGTCGACGAGGTGCGCGCGCTGGAGGCGCGAGGTCTGCGCGAGGGGCGCACGGCGTCCCGCGCGCTGGGCTACCAGCAGGTGCTCGCGGCGCTCTCGGGGGAGTGCACGCTGGAGGAGGCGCGCATCGAGACCGTCCGTGCCACCAAGCGCTTCGCGCGCCGACAGGATTCGTGGTTCAGGCGCGATCCCCGGGTGCACTGGTTGAGTGGGGCTGCGGCGCATCTCACAGAACTTCCGCAGCTCGCACTGGCGTTGGTCGAACGACCGGTCACAGCCTGATCACGTCATGGCATCGGGACGCTCCGGCTGCCATCCGGGCCTCCGGTGCCGTGCCATCATCGTGCTTCGATCGACCAAGTGGAGTCCTAGTTGGGAGGGCGCGTGGCGATGGAGGCCGGCCCTCGCGACACCGCACAAGGCACCGAGCCCCTCACCGTCGACAGCGGTGAAACGGAGCAGGACGGCGACCGTCTGAGCCCCGACGGGCCGGACGAGGGCGGTGTGACCGCCGACGGCCCCGAGCCCGAGGAGATGTTCCCGGGCGGCCCCGAGGTCGAGGTCGAGCTGCGCCCGCAGCGCCGTCTGCGCATCTGGCAGCTCGCCCCCATCGTGGCCCTGGCCGCGGTCGGCTCCCTGATGTTCGCCTTCCCGCTCGCCTTCGACTTCGGCGACAGCGGTGCGGTGATCGCCATGCTGGGCCTGCTGATCTGCTCCTGCGCGGCAGGCTGGGGCATGATGGCGGCGCGCCGCGTGGGTTACACGTGGCCCGGACTTCCGCAGCGGGGTTCCGGCAGACGGCCCGACTGGCGGGTGGTCCTGGCGTACGTGGTCGTGGTCGCCGCCGTGGTGGTGCTCGCGGTCTGGCGCGTGGCCAGGCTGCGCTAGCGTCCCGAGGGGGGCGCGGGGCCGTACTACTGGATCTGCGGCTGCCGCCGGATGGGGGCGGCCGGTCTCCACGGGCCTGCGGGCGGGATACGGCCTTCCCTTACGATCGACGCATGAGCCCGCGCACGCGTACCGCCTTTCTCAAGGGCCACGGCACCGAGAACGACTTCGTGATCATCCCGGACCCCGGGAACACCCTCGACCTCCCCCCGGCCACCGTCGCCGCCCTCTGCGACCGACGCGCGGGCATCGGAGGCGACGGGCTCCTCCATGTGGTCCGGTCCGCCGCCCACCCCGAGGCCCGGCACATGGCGGACGAGGCCGAGTGGTTCATGGACTACCGCAACGGCGACGGCTCGATCGCCGAGATGTGCGGCAACGGCGTGCGCGTCTTCGCGCGCTACCTCCAGCGCGCCGGTCACACCACCGAGGGCGACCTCGCCATCGCCACCCGTGGCGGCATCAAGACCGTGCACATCGCCAAGGAGGGCGACATCACGGTCGGCATGGGCAGGGCCCGCCTCCCCGAGGAGAGCGTCACCGTGAGCGTGGGCGAGCGGAGTTGGCCCGCCGCCAACGTGAACATGGGCAACCCGCACGCCGTCGCCTTCGTGGACGATCTCGCGCACGCCGGTCCCCTCCACGACCCGCCGCCCTTCAGCCCCGCCTCCGTCTACCCGGATGGCGTGAACGTCGAGTTCGTGGTCGACCGCGGCCCCTCCCACGTCGCCCTGCGCGTGCACGAGCGCGGCTCCGGGGAGACCCGCTCGTGCGGCACGGGCGCGTGCGCGGTCGCCGTGGCCGCCGCGCGCAGGGACGGCGCCGACCCGGCCGTCACCGGCTCCCCGGTGACGTACACCGTCGACGTGCCCGGGGGGACCCTCGTGATCACCGAGCGGCCCGACGGTGAGATCGAGATGACCGGTCCGGCGGTGATCGTCGCCGAAGGCGAGATCGACAACGACTGGCTGGAATCGTTCGCCGGCTGAGCGGGCGACGGCTTGGGATCGCAGGCATCCGTGCCGGATGGTGCAGGTGTCAACTACTGAGGCGGCAACCGGGCGTTCAAAAGCACGGGCGCTCGCCATTAACCTGGCGCGAAACCGTAAACCTCAAAACCATCGCTCGAATGGGTGATCCGTTTCACGCTCGGCGAGAGGCGGTCGGACGCACGTGATGGGCTCGGTAGCATCAAGCACCGGCCCGGACGGGGGACCGTTGCCATCCCCTGAGCCGTGTCCGCCCTGGGGCACCCCGTCCGCCGGTCCACGCAGCCGGAGGTGCCCATGAGTGCGGAGGCCACGAATCCCGCCACGTCAGGTTCGGTAGCGGGCCCTGCCGCCCGCTGGAGGGCGCGGATCGACCTGCGCCGCCTCGGGCGTGCGGCCCTGCTCGGCCCCACCGCCCGTGACCGGCTGCCCGACGCCATCGGCCATGTCGTGGACGCCCACCGCGCCCACCACCCGAGCGCCGACCTCGACCCCCTGCGCCGTGCCTACGTCCTCGCCGAATCCTCGCACCGCGGCCAGATGCGCAAGAGCGGTGAGCCGTACATCACCCACCCCCTCGCGGTGACCCTCATCCTCGCCGAACTCGGCGCGGAGACCACGACCCTGACGGCCTCTCTGCTCCACGACACCGTCGAGGACACCGACGTGACGCTCGATCAGGTCGGCGAGCAGTTCGGCGAGGAAGTGCGCTACCTCGTCGACGGCGTCACCAAGTTGGAGAAGGTCGACTACGGCGCCGCCGCCGAGCCCGAGACCTTCCGCAAGATGCTCGTCGCCACCGGCAGCGACGTCCGCGTGATGTCGATCAAACTCGCCGACCGGCTGCACAACATGCGCACCCTGGGCGTCATGCGCCCCGAGAAACAGGCGCGCATCGCCAAGGTCACCCGTGACGTCCTCATCCCGCTCGCCGAACGGCTCGGCGTACAGGCACTCAAGACCGAGCTGGAGGACCTCGTCTTCGCGATCCTGCATCCCGAGGAGTACGAGCACACACGCGAGTTGATCGTCGACAACGCCTCCCGCGCCGAGGACCCCCTCGCCGAGATCGCCGACGAGGTGCGCGGCCATCTGCGCGAGGCCGACATCCAGGCCGAAGTCCTCATCCGGCCACGGCACTTCGTCTCCGTCCACCGCGTCGCCCGCAAGCGCGGCGAACTGCGCGGCGCCGACTTCGGACGGCTGCTGGTGCTGGTCAACGAGGACGCGGACTGTTACGGCGTCCTCGGCGAACTGCACACCTGTATGACGCCCGTCGTCTCGGAGTTCAAGGACTTCATCGCCGTACCGAAGTTCAACCTGTACCAGTCGCTGCACACCGCGGTCGCCCGGGGCGACGGCCAGGTCGCCGAAGTCCTCATCCGCACGCACCAGATGCACCAGGTCGCCGAGGCCGGCGTCATCGCGCTAGGCAACCCGTACGCGCCCGCCCCCGCCGCGCCGGCGGACGGCGAGCGCGTCGACCCCACCAAGCCCGGCTGGCTCTCCCGCCTCCTCGACTGGCAGGAGGCCGCACCCGACCCGGACACCTTCTGGTCGACCCTGCGCGAGGACCTCGCCCAGGACCGCGAGATCACCGTCTTCCGCCCCGACGGCGGCACCCTCGGCCTGCCCGACGGCGCCACCTGCGTGGACGCCGCGTACGCGCAGTACGGCGAGGACGCGCACGCGTGCATCGGCGCCCGCGTGAACGGCCGTCTGGCGACCCTGAGCACGGTTCTCAGGGACGGCGACACCGTTCAGCTCCTCATGGGCCAGGACCCGGCCTCCGAGCCCTCCAGGGAGTGGCTGGAGCACGCCCACACTCCCGCGGCCCGTATCGCCATCCAGCGGTGGCTGGCGACCCACCCCACGGAGGACGACCCGGGAGAAGCCGAACAACCGGCGTCCGTCCCCCGCCCCGCCCCGGAGGGCTCGCTCGCGCGCCCCCACCCCGAAGTCATCGTCGACCACCCCGGCGCGACCGTCCGTCTCGCCGGCTGCTGCACTCCCGTGCCCCCCGACGAGGTCACCGGCTTCGCCGTCCGCGGTGGCGTGGTCACCGTGCACCGCGTGGAGTGCTCCGCCGTGGCGCGCATGAAGAGCGGGGGGCGTGCGGAGGTCGGCGTGCGCTGGGGGGACACCACCGGGTGTCGGGTCACCCTGCTCGCCGAATCGTTCGGCCGCCCGCACCTCCTGGCCGACCTCACCGAGGCCATGGCTCTGGAAGGTGCCGAGATCGTCTCCGCCACGATCGAGCCCCCGGACCGGCAGCGCGTCCGGCACTCGTACACCGTCGAACTCCCCGACGCGGCCCTCCTGCCCGGACTGATGCGCGCCATGCGCAACGTCCCGGGTGTGTACGACGTGAGCCGCGCGCAGCCGCAGACGCCGTCCCAGACGCCGGGAGCGTGAGCCACCCGCAGGTGTCGGCCCGGCCGTGATCCACCCCTTCGGGTGGGCCGGTCGCGCGTCGTCGTCGCCACGCGCGCGTGCGCTGGTAGCGGTGGGGCATGCCGCTCACCCCCCGCGTCGGAGCCCGCCGTCTGAAGGCGACCGCGCTCCTCGCCTCCGCCGTCTCCGTCTGCCTCCTCGCCGCGAGCGCCCCGCCGGCCCCCCTGGGCGTCGGCGACCGCCTCTTCCCGTACCTCGGCAACCCCGGATACGACGTGGCGTCGTACGACCTCTCCTTCACCTATCCCGGGACCAACAGCAAGCCGCTTCAGGCGGTCACCACGATCGACGCCTGGACGACCGAGGACCTGGACCGGATCAACCTCGACTTCGCGCACGGCACGGTCGAGTCGGTCGAGGTCGACGGCGAACCCGCGACCTTCGCCAGTGCCGGAGAGGATCTCGTCGTCACCCCCCAGGAACCGCTCCAGGAGGGCAGCTGGACCCGGATCACCGTCCGCCACACCAGCGACCCGGCGGCCCCCGGCGACGAGGACGGTGGCTGGGTCCGCACCGCGGACGGCCTCGCCATGGCCAATCAGGCGGACGCCGCGCACCTGGTGTTCCCGTGCAACGACCACCCCTCCGACAAGGCGATGTTCACCATCAGGGTCACGGCACCCAACGGCTACACCGTCGTGGCCAACGGCCTGCCGACCGGCGTCGACCGCGTCGGAACGTCGACGACCTGGACCTACCGCACCCGGCACCCCATGGCCACCGAGCTCGCCCAGGTCTCCATCGGCCGCTCCACCGTGCTGCGCCGCGAGGGCCCGCACGGCCTGCCCGTACGCGATGTCGTGCCCACCAAGGACGTCAAGCAGCTGGAACCCTGGCTGGCCAGGACACCCGAGCAGATCGCCTGGATGGAGAGCAAGGTCGGCCCGTACCCCTTCGAGACGTACGGCGTACTCATGGCCGAGGCGACCACCGGCTTCGAGCTGGAGACCCAGACACTGTCCCTCTTCGAGAAGGACCTCTTCACCGAGCCCGGCTACCCCGCGTGGTACATCGAGTCGATCATGGTGCACGAGCTCTCCCACCAGTGGTTCGGTGACAGCGTCAGCCCGCGCGCGTGGTCCGATCTGTGGCTCAACGAGGGGCACGCCACCTGGTACGAGGCCCTGTACGCGGAGGAGAGGGCGCACCGCCCCATGGAGGCGCGCATGAAGGCCGCGTACGCCGTCTCCGACCGCTGGCGCGCCGCCGGCGGACCGCCCGCCGCCCCCAAGCCTCCCGCGCCCGGCCAGAAGATCAGCATCTTCCGCCCGAACGTCTACGACGGCGCCGCCCTCGCCCTCTACGCGCTGCGCCAGGAGATCGGCCGCGACTACTTCGAGCACCTGGAGCGCGCCTGGGTGACCACACACCGCGACGGCACGGCCACCACCGCCGACTTCGAGCACCTCGCCTCCGAGATCTCCGGACGCGACCTCAGCGCCTTCTTCAAGGCCTGGCTCTACGGCGAGAAGACCCCGCCGATGCCCGGCCACCCGGACTGGAAGCAGGCCCAGGCCACCAAGGCGGCGCCGGGCTCCAGGACCAGATAAGACGGTGCCCAGCGGCAATCAACACGGTGCCCACCGGGCAAATAAGACGGTGCTGACCGGGCAAATAAGACGGTGACGAGACATCCCGTGCCGTGCGACCATCTTCGGGTCGGCGCGGCACGGGACACGGGAATCTTCCGGGGTGCTCGTGCGTTGCAGTCAGTGACGGTCGCCGATCCGGCATCCCCAACGACGTAAGGACCCAATGACCTCCTCTTCATCCCCTTCCCAGGACACGCAGCGTTTCGCGCACACATACGCCGAAGGTCTCCGGGCCGATGCCCTGATGGAAGAGGACGTCGCCTGGAGCCACGAGATCGACGGAGAGCGGGACGGCGAGCAGTTCGACCGCTCCGAGCGCGCGGCCCTGCGCCGTGTGGCCGGCCTCTCCACCGAGCTCGAGGACGTCACCGAGGTCGAGTACCGCCAGCTCCGTCTGGAGCGGGTCGTCCTCGTCGGCGTCTGGACCTCGGGGACCGTACAGGACGCGGAGAACTCCCTCGCGGAGCTCGCCGCCCTCGCGGAGACCGCCGGCGCGCTCGTGCTCGACGGTGTGATCCAGCGCCGCGACAAGCCCGACGCGGCCACCTACATCGGCTCCGGCAAGGCCACCGAGCTCCGGGACATCGTCCTGGACAGCGGCGCCGACACCGTGATCTGCGACGGTGAGCTCAGCCCGGGCCAGCTCATCCACCTCGAAGACGTGGTCAAGGTCAAGGTCATCGACCGTACGGCCCTGATCCTCGACATCTTCGCCCAGCACGCCAAGTCCCGAGAGGGCAAGGCGCAGGTCGCGCTCGCGCAGATGCAGTACATGCTGCCGAGGCTCCGAGGCTGGGGTCAATCGCTGTCCCGACAGATGGGCGGCGGCAAGGGCGGCGGCCTCGCCACCCGTGGTCCGGGTGAGACCAAGATCGAGACGGACCGTCGTCGGATCCGCGAGAAGATGGCGAAGATGCGCCGTGAGATCGCGGAGATGAAGACCGGCCGTGAGATCAAGCGCCAGGAGCGCAAGCGCAACAGGGTGCCGTCCGTCGCCATCGCGGGCTACACCAACGCGGGCAAGTCCTCCCTGCTCAACCGCCTGACCGGCGCCGGTGTCCTGGTCGAGAACGCCCTGTTCGCGACCCTGGACCCGACCGTCCGCAGGGCGGAGACCCCGAGCGGCCGCCTGTACACGCTGGCCGACACGGTCGGTTTTGTACGGCACCTGCCGCACCACCTGGTCGAGGCGTTCCGCTCCACCATGGAGGAGGTCGGCGAGTCCGACCTGATCCTGCACGTGGTGGACGGCTCGCACCCGAACCCGGAGGAGCAGCTGGCCGCCGTACGCGAGGTGATCAGGGACGTCGGCGCCACCGGCGTACCCGAGATCGTCGTGATCAACAAGGCGGACGCGGCCGACCCGCTGACACTGCAGCGGCTGATGCGGATCGAGAAGCGTTCGATCGCGGTCTCGGCCCGTACCGGCCGGGGCATCCAGGAGCTGCTCGCGCTCATCGACAACGAGTTGCCGCGGCCGTCCGTCGAGATCGAGGCGCTCGTGCCGTACACCCACGGCAAGCTGGTCGCCCGTGCGCACGACGAGGGCGAGGTGATCTCCGAGGAGCACACCCCGGAGGGCACCCTGCTGAAGGTCCGCGTCCACGAGGAACTGGCGGCGGACCTGGCACCGTACGTGCCCGTTCCGACGGTCTGACCCCCGGCTCCACCGCGCAACCGCTCGTACGAAGGCCCGCCCCCCTGCTGATGGGGGGCGGGCCTTCGCGTGCCGTGACACTGGTGTCACCTCATCGGTCACTGTGGTTCGCTCGTGGCTGCCGTTCGGTCAGCGACCGGCGAACTTCTTGCTCACCGCTTCGTACACGCCCTTGGCCACGCTCCCCAGCCGAGGACCGGCCAGCCAGCCCGAAGTCACCGGGCCGATCGAGGTGTTGGACACCAGCGCGGGCCTGCCGTCCGAGCCCGTCTCCACCCAACCGCCACCGGAGGAGCCACCGGTCATGGTGCAGCCGATGCGGTACATCGTCGGGTCCGAGGCGTTGAGCGACAGCCGTCCCGGCTTGTCCGTGCACCGGTACAGCAACTGGCCGTCGAACGGCGCGGCGGCCGGATAGCCGGTCGCGGTGATGCTGGAAACCTTCGGTACGGCCGGGGCGTTGAAGTTGACGGGCAGTGCCGAACCGACCGTCTCCTCCAGCGACTTGCCGTTACCGCCCTTCTCCGGTGTCACATGAAGGACCGCATAGTCGTACGAGGCACCCGCCCCGCCCGTCTCGTCGCCCTGCTCGATCCACTGCTGGGAGGTCTTCACCCAGTCCGCCCACCAGACACCGTAGGGAGCGACCACGTCCCGGCCGGCGTTCTGCACCTGACGGGCCGGCTTGCCCGAGTTGTTGTACGACGGCACGAAGGCGATGTTGCGGTACCAGCCGCCGTTCTTGCCGGCGTGCACACAGTGCCCCGCCGTCCAGATCAGATTGGACTTGCCCGGGTGGGCCGGGTCCTCCACGACGGTCGCCGAGCAGACCATCGTGCCCTGGGGGGAGTCGAAGAACACCTTGCCGGCCGTCGCCGCGTTGGCGTGGTACGTAGGCGCCACAGCCTTCGCGTCCACCGCCGCGGGCTCCGGGTCGGTCACGCCCTGGTCACCCGAGAGGTCGTTCTTGTCGACGCTCTTGTCCGGGTCGTTGGCACGGCGCATTCGGTCCGCGTCCCACAGGCCCTTGATGATCGGGTTGATGAACTCGTCGGCCTCGCGCAGCCAGTCGTCCTTGTTCCAGTTCTTCCAGGCGCCGTGCTTCCACTTGTCGATGTCGATCCCGTGCTCTTTGAGCTTCTGCCGGATGTCGTCCGGAATCTTGATCTTGCCGTCGCCACTGCTCCCGGTGTCGGTCGCGGAGGCGGAGGCCTGGCCGCCCGCCTTGTCGTCACCGGAGTTGCAGGCGGTGGCGGTCACCGCCATCACCGAGACGAGGGCAACGGCGGCCAGCACGGGGGAGGTTCTGCGATGCCCACCCCTGTCTCGCCGACTGCGGAACGACGGTCGTGTGGATCGCATGATCTGAACTCCCCCTGAGCGGAACTAACTGGGCCTTCCAAGGAACGGCAACACACCTTATGCGCTGCCTGTGAGTGCGCGCCGACGGGACGGCAACGGTTTCGCTACGGGCGGTCTGATCAGCGGGTTCCGCCGGGAGAGAGGGATGTGACTGAGCCTTGTTCTGGGGATTGGCGGGGGCGATGTGGGGCGGATGGGCGGGTGGCGGTGGTGGCGGTGGCGGTGGCGGTGGCGGTGGCGGAGATTTTGTGCCGAACGGCTGGGGTGGGGTTCTGCGGGGCGAGGTGGGTCAGTGGGTCGGTAGTTCGGAGGTGCGCTCATTCGGTGGGTCGGTGGGTCGGTGGGTCGGTGGGTCGGTGGGTCGGTGGGTCGGTGGGTCGGTGGGGCTGTGGTGTGACGGTAAGGATCTTGGGGCTACCCGTAACCCCGCTGGCCATGACGGGTTGGTAGCGGTGGGGGGCCTGCTGTCCGTGAGCGGTCCTCTGTGCCTGTGTGGGCGGGAGGACTGGGAGCCGTGGCCGGGTCTGGATGGGGGAGGAGCGCGTCCGAGGGAGCGGTCGGGGGCCGTGTGACCTACGGAGCCGACGGAAGCTGCGCCGACGGGAGTCGGGCCGGCGAGGACCGGCCCGTCGGCACGGTGCCGGTTGCCCGGCGGCCCGCGCATGCCGGAATCCTGCGTCGTCAGTCGGCACATGAGACGGCGGCACGCACCTACGCCCGTGCCCTTCCGATCGTTCCTGTGCACGCCCGGGGAGCCGCCGTACTCGACGGACTGGTTGACGCCGTGGAGGCGATAGCCCGCGCTCAGCGCCGCCGAAGGCCAGTCGTCCGCCAACCGCGCAGGCTGGATTGGACAGTTGACACCTCCACATGGGTGCGTCCCGTCCGGCCGACCCAGTAAGCCGACGCTCCGGTCCGTCACTTCACGAAGCACGAACCACGAGCTGCGATCAGAGCAACCCCGCGAGGACCACCACGTTGAACAACACTCCTGCATCGGACCCAGGCATGCACTCGGTCGACCAGAGCCTCTCCGGCGAGCCCAGCAGGGCTCAGCTCTCCATCGCGCCGAACACCACGGAACCGCCCCACCAGCAGAGCACAGGCACCGCCGACCTGGGGCAGGAGAGGGTCCCCGAGCAGCGAAGCGGTCCCGCAACCACTGACCCGACCCCCGTCACCGCGTTCCGCCCGGCTCACCAGACGGCTGCCGAGCCTCGCCACCAGGCAGGTGCAGAGCCAGGCCATCACAGGACTGCCGAGCCAGGCCATCACAGGGCTGTTGAGCCAGGCCACCCTCACGCCGCCGGCCCCGGCCAACCCACCACCGACCTTCTGGAACACCCTGATCCGCACACCGTTGCCGAGGCCGCCGCCGTCGAGAACCTCCTGCGTTGCTGGGTCCGCGAAACCGGGGTACCGGCCTCCCAAGACGGCACGCTCCGCATCCCGCTGCCCGCCAGCGGCACGGCACTGCTCGCCCCGGTCCGCTACTGGTCCCCGACCGGCTGGCACCGGTTCGGCCTTCCCCGCCTCGCCGACACCCCCGAACACTCCCCGCAGGCCGATGCGCTCACCATCGCCGCTCTACTCACCCGCGAAACAGTGGGCACCGCGCACACACCCCCGGCAGTCCCAGCACCCGGCCCTGATCTGGTCGTCCGCGTCGCTGACTCCCTCCGTCGCACCTCGACCTTCATCCGTGAGCGTCGGCGTCACCCTTCCGATGCCCCCGACCTCTTTCTCGCGGCCGAACAGGCGCTTGTCCTCGGGCACCCGATGCACCCGACGCCGAAGAGCCGTGAAGGCCTCTCCGAGGCCGAAGCGTGCCTCTATTCACCGGAGTTGCGCGGCTCCTTCCCCTTGCACTGGCTGGCTGTCGCCCCCTCCGTCCTTGCCGCAGACTCCGCCTGGACGGAACGCGGGCGCCCCGTCTCCGCACCTCACCTCACTGCCCGACTCGCCAGGGCCGCAGGCAAAGCCACAGCCGGCTCTGAAGGCGAACTGCCGCTGCCCGACGGCTACGCGACCCTCCCCCTCCACCCCTGGCAGTTCCGTGAGGTCCGCCATCGCCCCGATGTCGACGCCCTCTTCAACGCCGGGCTCCTCCTGGACCTCGGCACCCACGGCTCTCCGTGGCACCCCACCTCCTCTGTACGCACCGTCCACCGGACTGGCGCCCCCGCCATGCTCAAACTCTCCCTGGGCCTGACGATCACCAACTCCCGTCGCGAGAACCTCCGCAAGGAGCTCCACCGAGGCGTCGAGGTCCACCGCCTGCTGCGCAGCGGTCTCTCCCGGCAGTGGCGGGCCATGCACCCGAACTTCGACATCGTCCGCGACCCGGCCTGGCTCGCCGTCGACGCACCGGACGGCACCCCCGTACCGGGGCTCGACGTGATGATCCGGCACAACCCGTTCAGGGAATCGGACGACGTGTCCTGCGTCGCCGGCCTCGTCTCGCCCCGCCCTCAAACCCGCCCGCAACCCCACCCGGACGCGTGCGCCGGATCAGCCCACCGCTCCCACGCTGACCTCCCGCCGCTCCGCTCCCGGTTGGACCTGGTGATCACCAGCCTGGCAAGCCGAACGGGCCGTCCCCGCGCGGCCGTCGCCGTCGAGTGGTTTCTGCGCTACCTCGAACAGGTCGTGCGTCCCGTGCTGTGGCTGGACTCGGAGGCGGGCATCGCCTTGGAGGCCCACCAGCAGAACACGCTGCTCCTGCTGGACCCCGAAGGTTGGCCGTCCGGCGGCCGATACCGCGACAACCAGGGCTACTACTTCCGCGAATCCCACCGTGCGGAACTGGACGCCAGTCTCCCCGGCATCGGCGAGCACAGCGACACCTTCGTGTCCGACGCGGTCACCGACGAGCGTTTCGCCTACTACCTCGCGATCAACAACGTCTTCGGCCTGATCGGCGCCTTCGGCTCGCAGCGGCTCGCCGACGAACGACTGCTGCTTGCCGCCTTCCGCCGTTTCCTCAGCGACGTCACCTCCGGTCCCGCTCGGCTGCACACCTCACTTCCCGCCCGCCTGCTCGACTCACCCGTCCTGCGTTGCAAGGCAAACCTGCTGACCCGGCTGCACGGTCTCGACGAACTCATCGGCCCGGTCGACACCCAGTCCGTCTACGTCACCATCGCCAACCCCCTCCATTCCTGACTGCCTTGGCCTCCCTGATGGCTTCAACCTTCCTGACCGCCCCGACTACCGCACCAGGCTCACGACCAAGCCCAGCCCCAGCCTCAGACCCCGCTCCCGCCACAAACCCGGCTCCCGACACGGACCCCGTTCCCGCCACAGAGGCGTTACCCGCCACAAACCCGGCCTCCGACGCAGACCCGCTCCCGACACAGAGCCACTCGTCCTCCCGTCCCGAGCACCAACTCCCTTCATCCCCGAGGAACATGCCCCACCCCGTCTTCTGAGAGAGGAGCGTCGCCGTGCCTTCCACCGACGCCAGCGCCCACGCAGCCGCCGCCCCCGGCTCCGAGACCAGAGCCGCCGGCGCAGCCGACACCGATCACTGCCCGGCCGAGAGCAGCACCGGCGCGAGCACGGACAGCGAGGACACGCTGGACCTGCGCCTTCCCGACGAACTGCTCGCGTTCCTCGCGGAGCAGACCGACGAAGGTAAGGACTCCGCGTGGCCCCCTCCCAGCGATGCACCGGCCCAGGCCCTTGCCGACCATGCGGCACCCGATCAACGCACCCTCGGCCTTGCGCCCACACGGGGCACCCCCAGCCATGCGCCCACGGAAGGCACCCTGAGCCAAGCGTCCGCGCAGGACACCACCGGCCACGCAGCCGACCAAGGCACCTCTGCCCATGCGTCCGCGCAGGCAGCCCCCACCGACGCACCTCCACACGCCGAGTCCGGCCCACCGACGCGCCATGCCAATGGTGCTCTTTCGTCCGCCCCCTCCGGCACGGCCGATCCCACCCTCCTCGACCACATCGCCGACTGGGGCCCCGCAGCCACTCCCGTCGGCGTCTTCCGGCTTGTCCCCGCGCACATCGAACGGGACCTGACGCTGATCAGCCGCTGGATGAACGACCCTGCCGTCGCAGAGTTCTGGGAGCTGGCCGGTCCCGCGAGCGTGACCGAGGAGCATCTGCGGACCCAGCTCTTGGGCGACGGGCGCAGCGTTCCGTGTATCGGCGTGCTGGAGGGCACGCCGATGAGCTACTGGGAGATCTATCGGGCGGACCTCGACCCATTGGCCCGCCACTATCCCGCCCGGCCTCATGACACCGGAATCCACCTCCTTATCGGCGCTGTGGCCGATCGTGGGCGAGGGCTGGGCAGTGCTCTGCTCAGAGCGGTCTCCGACCTCGCCCTCGACAGGCGTCCGTCCTGTGCACGAGTACTCGCGGAACCCGACATTCGAAATACCCCTTCCGTCGCTGCCTTCCTGAGCGCCGGCTTCCGGTTCTCCGCCGAGGTCGACCTGCCTGCCAAGCGGGCTGCCCTCATGGTCCGAGACCGGTCCCTACGCGATCTGCTGTGACGCCGTGTCGCGGCATCATCACTTTTGGTACACCGCTCGCGCCGACGCGGTTCCCCTTTCCGCCGCGTCGATTTCGAGTCTTGCCGCGCGATCGATGTCGAGGTCCACCGAGCCCGATTTCGTCTACCATCAAGATCCACTTCGGGGCCTATTGAGACCGACTTCAGGTCCCGTCGACACCGACCCCAAGTCTCGTCGACACCGACGGTCCCACCGAGACCGACCCCGGGTTCGACCAAGGTCGATTTCGAGCCGAGTCGATTCAAGCCGATTCAAGTCGATTCGCACCGGCCCGGAGCCGATCTCGCACGACCTTCCGCCGCATCCGGTCCCGATCGATCCCATTCGATCGCACTCGATCTCATCCGCACCTCAAACGATGGCCAGACAGTCTTGACCTGCCTCCTCGCCTGCTCACCTGCCCCCCTCCCCGGCCCCCTGCCCCTCGCCTTGATCACCCGTTTGTCAGTGCCGGGCCGTAGGGTGGTCGCGCTATGACGAAGCCCTCACTCCCCGAACTCCTGCATGCTGCCGTCACTGCCGTCGGTGGTACGGAGCGCCCCGGCCAGGTGACCATGGCCGAAGCCGTCGCGGAGGCGATCGACGACGCTTCCCATCTGCTGGTCCAGGCCGGCACCGGTACCGGAAAGTCGCTGGGCTATCTCGTGCCCGCGCTCGCGCACGGGGAGCGTGTCGTGGTGGCGACGGCCACCCTGGCCCTGCAGCGCCAGCTGGTCGAGCGTGACCTGCCACGCACGGTCGACGCCCTGCACCCCCTGCTGCGACGCCGACCCGAGTTCGCGATGCTCAAGGGCCGGTCGAACTACCTGTGCCTGCATCGGCTGCACGAGGGCGTACCGCAGGACGAGGAGGAGGGTCTCTTCGACCAGTTCGAGGCGGCCGCGCCCACCAGCAAGCTGGGCCAGGACCTGCTGCGCATGCGCGACTGGGCGGACGAGACCGAGTCCGGCGACCGTGACGATCTCACTCCCGGCGTCTCCGACCGCGCGTGGGCGCAGGTGTCCGTATCGTCCCGCGAGTGCCTTGGCGCGACCAAGTGCGCGTACGGAGCGGAGTGCTTCGCCGAGATGGCCCGTGAGCGAGCCAAGCTCTCCGAGGTCGTCGTCACCAATCACGCGCTGCTCGCGATCGACTCCATCGAGGGTGCCCCGGTCCTCCCGCAGCACGAGGTCCTCATCGTCGACGAGGCCCATGAGCTGGTCTCCCGGGTCACCGGCGTCGCCACCGGCGAGCTCACACCGGGCCAGGTCAACCGGGCGGTGCGCCGCGCCGCCAAACTGGTCAACGAGAAGGCCGCCGACCAGCTCCAGACCGCCGCCGAGGGCTTCGAACGGTTGATGGAGCTGGCCCTGCCGGGCCGCCTGGAGGAGATCCCGGAGGATCTCGGCTACGCGCTCATGGCGCTGCGCGACGCCTGCCGTACGGTCATTTCCGCGATCGGCGCGACCCGCGACAAGTCGGTCCAGGACGAGGACGCGGTCCGCAAGCAGGCGCTCGCCTCCGTGGAATCGGTGCACGATGTCGCGGAGCGCATCACCAACGGCTCCGAGTGGGACGTCGTCTGGTACGAGCGGCATGACCGCTTCGGAGCCTCTCTGCGCGTCGCTCCCATGTCGGTCTCCGGCCTGTTGCGCGAGAAGCTCTTCGCCGACCGCTCGGTCGTCCTGACCTCCGCGACACTGAAGCTGGGCGGGGACTTCAACGGCGTAGGCGCCTCCCTGGGACTGGCTCCGGAGGGCACCGAGGGCGAGGACCTCCCGCAGTGGAAGGGGGTGGACGTCGGCTCGCCCTTCGACTACCCCAGGCAGGGCATCCTGTATGTCGCCAAGCACCTCTCGCGCCCCGCGCGCGACGGCGACCGTGCGGACATGCTGGACGAGCTGACGGAGCTGATCCAGGCGGCCGGCGGGCGCACTCTCGGCCTCTTCTCGTCCATGCGGGGCGCCCAACTCGCCGCGGAGGAACTGCGCACCCGGATCCCTGAGTTCCCGATCCTCCTCCAGGGCGAGGAGACCCTCGGCGAGCTGATCAAGAACTTCGCGGCGGACCCGAAGACCTGCCTCTTCGGCACGCTGTCGCTCTGGCAGGGCGTGGACGTGCCCGGCCCCAGTTGCCAGCTGGTGGTCATGGACAAGATCCCGTTCCCGCGTCCGGACGACCCCTTGATGAGCGCCCGCCAGAAGGCGGTGGAGGACGCGGGAGGCAATGGCTTCATGGCGGTCGCCGCCACGCACGCCGCGCTGCTCATGGCCCAGGGGGCCGGCCGCCTCGTACGGGCCACGGGGGACCGCGGTGTGGTCGCCGTACTGGATCAGCGGCTGGCCACCGCGCGGTACGGCAGCTATCTGAAGGCGTCATTGCCGGACTTCTGGTACACCACGGACCGCAACCAGGTCCGGAAGTCGCTTGCGGCGATCGACGCGGCGGCGAAGGCCGTGGAAGCGGGGGCAGCGGTGAAGGCCGCGGAAGCGGCGGAGGCAGAGGCCGAATGATCGGGGGTTGGCCTGTCGCGGGACTGCGACAGGCCAACCCCCGATCCCGGACCACCTGTGGACGGGGCCCGGGACAGCACAGGGCCCCGGAACCGGCGCAGGGGTCCCGGGGCCCGGTCAGAGGGCGGTACCCACGAGGAACCGCCCGCCTCGGCCGTCACACGCGCCGCAGCACCGCCACCACCTTGCCGAGGATGGTCGCGTCGTCGCCGGGGATCGGCTCGTAGGCGGAGTTGTGCGGGAGGAGCCACACATGGCCGTCCTCGCGCTTGAAGCGCTTGACGGTCGCCTCGCCGTCGAGCATCGCGGCGACGATGTCGCCGTTCTCGGCGACGGGCTGGCGGCGGACCGTGACCCAGTCGCCGTCGCAGATCGCGGCCTCGATCATCGAGTCACCGACGACCTTCAGGACGAAGAGCTCGCCGTCACCGACCAGTTGGCGGGGGAGGGGGAAGACGTCCTCGACCGACTCCTCGGCGAGGATCGGACCACCGGCGGCGATGCGCCCGACCAGCGGGACGTACGACGCGGCGGGCTTGCCCGCGGTGTCGGTGGGCTGTACGGAGGCACCCTGGTCGGAGCCGCGCACCTCGTACGCGCGTGGGCGGTGCGGGTCGCGGCGCAGGAAGCCCTTGCGCTCCAGTGCCATCAGCTGATGTGCGACCGAGGAGGTGCTGGAGAGGCCGACGGCCTGCCCGATCTCCCGCATGGACGGCGGGTAGCCGCGCCGCTGCACGGAGTCCCGGATGACCTCGATCACCCGCCGCTGCCGGTCGGTGAGTCCGGAGCTGTCCGCCCGGATGCCTGGAGGTCGGCCCGGCAGGGACCGCTTGTGTCCCTCGGGATTCACGGCTTCGTTCATCGCATGCACCGGCTCGAGTCGGCCCTGGGAGCGGTCCTGGGCAGTGATGGTGGCACTGTCTGCGGTGGTGGTCACGTCGGCCCCTCTCGATGGTCTCCCTGCTGGACAACGGTAGTTGCTTTCGAAAGGTTGCGCCAAACACACGTTCGAGTGAAAAAACGCGGATCGCCGTACTTGATCATGTGTCTGGGTGTATGGCTAACGCGCTGCCTGGCGGACAAAGGGGTTCATTGCTGTACTCTTCACCGCCGGGGTGGTGGCTTCGTGGGTTGTCGGCCCAGTCTGCCATCCGGCGTCCCGTCGACCGGGAACCGGCCCCCATCCGTGCGGGAGTCGCACGCCCTCTCCTTGTGGCGCTCACGGTATCTCCGTATGTGCCGTAACGGTACGCCTGTGTGCGTGCGCGTTCCGTGCGCCTTCTCGGTCGCGTGGCACATGCCAATACGCGTGGCACGTACGCGTTCGGCGTGTCTCTATGGGCTAACCCCTACATGTGGTGCTTGGATTGCAGCAGCAGCCCAGAAGTTGTGGTCCCCCGGGTCTCCGGACCCCTGGTCATCGCCTATGCTTGGGGCTGCTTCGAGGGGCCCATGAGGCCCAGCGAGGCTATTGATGCTGCTGTGAGGAGGGTTGGAGTTCATGCACTGCCCCTTCTGCAGGCACCCCGACAGCCGCGTCGTCGACAGTCGTACGACCGACGACGGCACGTCGATCCGCAGGCGCCGCCAGTGCCCTGACTGCTCCCGTCGTTTCACGACCGTGGAGACGTGCTCGCTCATGGTGGTCAAGCGGTCCGGAGTCACCGAGCCTTTCAGCCGTACGAAGGTCATCAACGGCGTGCGCAAGGCATGCCAGGGACGACCTGTCACCGAGGACGCACTCGCCCAGCTCGGCCAGCGGGTCGAGGAGGCGGTGCGGGCCACCGGGAGCGCCGAGTTGACCACCCATGACGTGGGCCTGGCCATACTCGGCCCGTTGCAGGAGCTCGACCTCGTCGCCTATCTGCGATTCGCCTCCGTCTACCGGGCCTTCGACTCGCTCGAGGACTTCGAGGCGGCCATCACGGAACTCAGGAACGAGACCCGACGCACGGCCACGGACGACGAGGACCGTGGAGACGCTGTCGCGGGGAGCCAGGAAGACGACGGCGGGCCAGGAGGAGGGACCGTCCAGGTCCCCGAGCCCGCCCACGCCGCCGACTGATCGGCGGGCCGGAAACGGGGCGGAGACCCCGGGTCCGGCCGGTTCGGCGGCCATCGAAGACCTGTTGCGGGACAGCCAGTGGGTGCCCGCGACATCAGACAGAACACCGTGCCTCGGGAACATCGTGGCACTTCAGGGCGTTTTAGCCCGTACAGGGAGGCGGCATGACAGAGACGGCGAGCGGTCCGGCACGGAGTTCCCGCGCCAAGGGCACCAAGGCGGCTGCGAACAAGGGCCTGCCCATCGAGCGCATCCACACCACCCCCGGCGTGCACCCGTACGACGAGGTGGCCTGGGAGCGCCGTGACGTCGTCATGACCAACTGGCGCGACGGCTCGGTCAACTTCGAGCAGCGCGGCGTCGAGTTCCCCGACTTCTGGTCGGTGAACGCGGTCAACATCGTCACCAGCAAGTACTTCCGCGGTGCCGTGGGCACCCCGCAGCGCGAGGTGAGCCTGAGGCAGCTCATCGACCGCATCGTGAAGACGTATCGGAAGGCCGGTGAGGACTACAAGTACTTCGCCTCGCCCGCCGACGCCGAGGTCTTCGAGCACGAGCTCGCGTACGCCCTCCTGCACCAGGTCTTCAGCTTCAACAGCCCTGTCTGGTTCAACGTCGGCACCCCGCAACCCCAGCAGGTCTCCGCCTGTTTCATCCTGTCCGTCGACGACTCCATGGAGTCGATCCTCGACTGGTACAAGGAAGAGGGCATGATCTTCAAGGGCGGCTCCGGCGCCGGCCTGAACCTGTCCCGCATCCGCTCCTCCAAGGAGCTGCTGTCCTCCGGTGGTAACGCCTCCGGACCGGTCTCCTTCATGCGTGGTGCCGACGCCTCCGCCGGAACCATCAAGTCCGGTGGCGCCACCCGCCGCGCCGCCAAGATGGTCATCCTGGACGTCGACCACCCCGACATCGACGGCTTCATCGAGACCAAGGTCAAGGAGGAGGAGAAGATCCGCGCCCTGCGCGACGCGGGCTTCGACATGGACCTGGGCGGCGATGACATCACCTCCGTCCAGTACCAGAACGCCAACAACTCGGTGCGCGTGAACGACGAGTTCATGAAGGCGGTCGAGGAGGGCGGCAAGTTCGGCCTGCGCGCGCGGATGACCGGTGAGGTCATCGAGGAGGTCGACGCCAAGGCCCTGTTCCGCAAGATGGCCGAGGCCGCCTGGGCCTGCGCTGACCCGGGTATCCAGTACGACAATGTCATCAATCGCTGGCACACCTGCCCGGAGTCCGGCCGTATCAACGGCTCGAACCCCTGCAGCGAGTACATGCACCTGGACAACACGTCCTGCAACCTCGCCTCGCTGAACCTGATGAAGTTCCTCAAGGACGACGGCAAGGGCACCCAGTCCTTCGAGGTCGAGCGCTTCGCCAAGGTCGTCGAGCTGGTCATCACCGCGATGGACATCTCGATCTGCTTCGCGGACTTCCCGACCCAGAAGATCGGCGACAACACGCGCGCGTTCCGCCAGCTCGGCATCGGCTACGCCAACCTCGGCGCCCTGCTGATGGCGACCGGCCACGCCTACGACTCCAACGGTGGCCGCGCCCTCGCCGGTGCCATCACCTCCCTGATGACGGGCACGGCGTACAAGCGTTCCGCCGAACTCGCCGCGGTCGTCGGCCCGTACGACGGCTACGCGCGCAACGCGAGTGCCCACAACCGCGTCATGAAGCAGCACGCCGACGCCAACACCGTGGCCGTCCGCATGGACGACCTGGACACCCCGGTGTGGGCCGCCGCCACCGAGGCCTGGCAGGACGTGGTGCGTCTCGGCGAGAAGAACGGTTTCCGTAACTCCCAGGCGTCCGTGCTCGCCCCCACCGGCACCATCGGTCTGGCGATGTCCTGCGACACCACCGGTGTCGAGCCCGACCTGGCGCTGGTGAAGTTCAAGAAGCTGGTCGGCGGCGGCTCGATGCAGATCGTCAACGGCACGGTCCCGCAGGCCCTGCGCCGCCTGGGCTACCAGGAGGAGCAAATCGAGGCGATCGTCGCCCACATCGCCGACCACGGCAATGTGATCGATGCTCCCAGCCTCAAGCACGAGCACTACGAGGTCTTCGACTGCGCCATGGGCGAGCGCGCCATCTCCCCGATGGGCCACGTCCGCATGATGGCCGCGATCCAGCCGTGGATCTCCGGTGCCATCTCCAAGACGGTCAACATGCCGGAGACGGCGACCGTCGAGGAGGTCGAGGAGATCTACTTCGAGGCCTGGAAGCTGGGCGTCAAGGCGCTCGCCATCTACCGCGACAACTGCAAGGTCGGCCAGCCGCTCTCCGCCAAGACCAAGGAGAAGGAGAAGGTCGAGGTCACCGAGAAGGCCGAGGCGACCATCCGCGAGACGGTCGAGAAGGTCATCGAGTACCGCCCGGTCCGCAAGCGCCTCCCGAAGGGCCGTCCCGGCATCACGACGTCCTTCACGGTCGGCGGCGCCGAGGGCTACATGACCGCCAACTCCTACCCGGACGACGGCCTGGGCGAGGTCTTCCTGAAGATGTCCAAGCAGGGCTCCACCCTCGCCGGCATGATGGACGCCTTCTCCATCGCGGTCTCCGTCGGCCTCCAGTACGGCGTCCCGCTGGAGACGTACGTCTCGAAGTTCACCAACATGCGCTTCGAGCCTGCCGGTATGACGGACGACCCGGACGTGCGGATGGCGCAGTCGATCGTCGACTACATCTTCCGTCGCCTGGCGCTGGACTTCCTGCCCTTCGAGACGCGTTCCGCACTCGGTATCCACTCCGCGGACGAGCGTCAGCGTCACCTGGAGACCGGCTCGTACGAGCCCTCCGAGGACGAGGTCGACGTAGAGGGCCTGGCCCAGTCGGCGCCGCGCGCCCAGGAGCTGAAGGCCGTGGTCACGCCGCGTGCCGAGGTCGAGGCGGCCAAGCCCGCCCCGAAGCAGGCCCACACCAGCGCCGAGCTGGTGGAGATGCAGCTGGGCATCCAGGCCGACGCCCCGCTGTGCTTCTCCTGCGGTACGAAGATGCAGCGAGCGGGTTCCTGCTACATCTGCGAGGGCTGCGGCTCGACCAGCGGCTGCAGCTGAACCAGTGGCATGGTGAATAGCTGTTGAGGGCGGCGGAGCGATTCCTGGCTCCGCCGCCCTCGGCTTTTCACCCCGATGCGAAAACTTGTTCCTTCACAGGACGATCACAGGCTAGGCTCCCCCCGCGCACGACCGGCGCGAACGTCAGGGTGGGGAACGTGGGGAACGTGGGGGACATGGTCGACGATTTCGCCGACTCCAGAAGTGCGACGGATGAGCCCGAGAAGCCCGTGAAGGCGACGGGTGAGCCCGAGAAGTCCATGAATGTGGCAGCTCAGGTGATCGCGGCGATCGTGGTCGTCGGGGGCCTGGCAGGGCTCCTGTGGGCACTGGACCTGGACTCGAAGGCGTCCGCCGACCGCGGGCCTGCGGCCTGCACGACCGCGCACGACACCAAGCCGTCGAAACCGGTCTCGGGCGCCCAGCTCTGTACGGCGCTCAACCGCCCCGACCTGCCCGTGCTGCTCGGCACACCGTCCGAGTACGCGGAGACCGCCGACGGCAACGAGAGCACACTCACCTCCGCCGACGGCACGAAGAGCACCACCCCCGAGGCGGACGTCGACCTCAAGACGTACTCCGTGAGGCTCTCGGCGTCCGGCGACGACATCGGCGTGGCCGACATGGCCGGCCTGCTGGGCACCGGCGCGGAGAAGAAGACAATGCTCGGGCATCCGGCGGTCCTCTACTCGGACCGGACCATAGCCCTGAGCTTCAACCTCGGCGGCGGCAAGGCCAAGACCGGCCCTGGCGGCATCGCGCGCTGCCTGCTGGTCGCCCGGGACGCCAAGGACGGTGGTGGCTACTACGAAGTCTCCATCTGGCGCCAGGACTTCGCGACGCCCGACGACGCGGCCCTGTTCCGCGTCGC
The DNA here is from genome assembly GCF_040605395.1 of Streptomyces sp. NPDC005648. NCBI lineage: Bacteria > Bacillati > Actinomycetota > Actinomycetes > Kitasatosporales > Streptomycetaceae > Streptomyces > Streptomyces sp. NPDC005648. Next base: position 79,892 of record NZ_JBEXCS010000032.1, read on the forward strand.
CGAGAAGGTGCTGCCGACGGTCCCGGGATGGACCGTCGGCTGACCCGATGTCAGGGCTGGTGTGCCCGGCCCATGTCCCGGGTGAACGTCTCCGGGTCGTCCTCGAAGCCGTGGATCCCGGGACGGAACGTCCACTCGCCGGACTCGTCGCGGATGAACTCCCCGACCGTGGCCGCCGTGGCTCCGAGGACGTCTCCGAAGTCGTCCTCGGCCAGGACGGTGTACCCCTCCCGGATGCGCAGTCCCGGGTTGAGTACGCCGACGAAGGTCCGGGGCGCGGTGCGCTGCTGGATGACGACGCCGACCACCACGCGCGTGTACCGCTCGCTGAGCCGCTCCAGCTCCAGCGTCATGACCTCGTCCCAGCCGAAGCCCTTGCCGTCCTTGCTGTCCCTGTTGAGGTAGATCGTGCCGTCCGGCGAACGGCTGTCGAAGTGCACCACATAGGCGGGATCGCCGTACGCGGCGCCCGCCGGATAGGTGGCGGCAACGATGTCCAGATCGGTGGCCGCCTGTCCCGTCGGACTGGGGTCCCACTTGATCGCGACCTCGACCTTGCGGATCCCCTTGTTGATGCCGGTCAACGGACCTCCCCTTCCCCGTCTCCCCGTATACCCCTGTCCGGCCCGAACTGCTCGACGGACTGGGCCTGTTGTCCATCCTGCCACGCGCGCGTGGAGGTGTGCGCCGGAGCTGTCCGCCGGAGCGTGACCGGCGCCACGCTCCGTGGCCTTACGATGGCGCGGTGCTGGTCAAGTGGATTCGCTGCACCGTGGTGGACCGCCGCGGTTTCGAGCGGGGGCAGCGAAAGTGGGCGGGGCTTCTGGGGGAGCCGGGGTTTCGGGGACAGGGCGGCGGCTGGAGCCGTGGGCGACCGGGGGTGGCGCACATCTTCTCCTTCTGGGAGAGCCGTTCGTTCTACGACTCCTTCATGGCCCGTTCCCACGACCGGCTGGCCGCGTCGCAGTCCGGCACTTTCAAGGATGCCCAGGTCAAGCTGTTCGACTACCGGTTCGACGTGAAGACCGGCTTCGAACCGCGTTTCACGGACGCCGACCTGGTGCGGGTCGCCCTGTGCCGGGTTCACGAGGAGCGCGCCGAGCACTTCACCCTGATGCAGGAGAAGGTCTGGAACCCCGCCATGGCCGGCTCCCCGGGGATGATCAGGGGGTTGTTCGGCGAGGCGCCCGGACACGAGTTCCTGGTGCTGTCGATGTGGCGGTCCGCGGCCGAGCACGGCAAGTACCGCACCGAGCGGGTGGAGCGGCTCGCCCTCCGGGCCCAGATCGAGGCGGACGTCGCGGCCCTCTCGGGCGACATCGTCGAGCTCGAGCCGACCTGGATCGTCTGAGAACGGACGCGTTGACCGTGCGCCCCCATGTGGCCTGTGGTGCGGGAACTGTGTGATGTACACCGTATGGAAGCCGTACGAGTGCTCGATCGGCCGTCATACGATCTAGGGTTTTGGACATGGCACGACCACGGCGCATCGTCCTTGTCCGCCACGGGGAGTCAACGGGCAATGTTGATGACACCGTCTACGAGCGTGAACCCGACCACGCCCTCGCGCTCACCGAGCGCGGCTGGCAGCAGGCCGAGGAGACCGGCAAACGCCTGCGCGAGGTGTTCGGGCGAGAGCGGATCAGCGTGTACGTCTCCCCGTACCGTCGCACCCACGAGACCCTGCGGGCCTTCCACCTCGACCCCGACCTCATACGCGTGCGCGAGGAGCCCCGGCTGCGCGAGCAGGACTGGGGGAACTGGCAGGACCGCGACGACGTACGCCTCCAGAAGGCCTATCGGGACGCGTACGGCCACTTCTTCTACCGCTTCGCCCAGGGCGAGTCCGGCGCCGACGTCTACGACCGGGTCGGCGGCTTCCTGGAGAGCCTCTACCGCAGCTTCGAGGCCCCGGACCACCCGTCCAACGTGCTGCTGGTGACCCATGGCCTAGCCATGCGGCTGTTCTGCATGCGCTGGTTCCACTGGACGGTCGCCGAATTCGAGTCGCTGTCGAATCCCGGGAACGCGGAGATGCGGATGCTCGTTCTCGGGGACGACGGCAAGTACCAGCTCGACCGGCCTTTCGAGCGCTGGCGGGACCCTGAGCCGTACGGGATCACCGGATAGAGCGGCAGAGCGATGACCCTTGACCCCTCCTCCCGCGGGCGCCTGGACCGCGCCCTGGCCAGCCTGCGCGGACTGGCGGTGGGGGACGCGCTGGGCTCGCAGTTCTTCGTGCCGGCGAACTATCCGCTGCTGGGGCGTCGCGAGCTGCCACCCGGCCTCTGGCAGTGGACCGACGACACCGAGATGGCCTGCTCCGTGGTCGCCGTCCTGGCCGCGCACGACCGCGTCGACCAGGACGCCCTGGCGCTCTCCTTCGCCCACCACCACGACTTCGACCGCGGCTACGGTCCCGCCGTCAACCGTCTGCTGAGGCTCGTCCGGGAGGGCGGGGACTGGCGTGAGCTGGCCGCCGAACTCTTCAACGGCCAGGGGTCCTGGGGCAACGGCGCGGCCATGCGCATCGCCCCACTGGGCGCCTGGTACGCGGACGACCCCGAGCAGGCGACCCATCAGGCGGAGATCTCCGCCTACCCCACGCACCAGCACCGTGAAGCCGTCGTCGGCGCCATGGCCGTCGCGGCGGCCGCCGCCCTGGTCGCCGCTCCCGACGGTCCGCCGAGCCCGGAGGCGCTCCTCGACGGAGTCGTCGCCCTCGTGCCGAAGAGCGCCGTCGGCGAGGGTCTGCGCCGGGCCAGGGACATACTCGACTACGCCGACGCGGGCACCGTCGCGGCCGTGCTGGGCTGCGGACGGCGTACGTCGGCCCATGACACCGTCCCCTTCGCCCTGTGGTCTGCCGCGCGGGCCCTCGGCGACTACGAGCGGGCGTTCTGGACGACCGCACAGGTCGGCGGTGACGTGGACACCACCTGCGCCATCGTGGGCGGTGTCCTCGCCGCAGGGAAGGCGGGGTCGCCGCCGGGGGAGTGGTCGGCGCGCACGGAGTTGCTGCCGGACTGGGTGCCCGATGCCCGAGTGATGCCTGCCTGAGCCATCCAGGACATGCTGACGCGCAACATTCGGTAGCTCTCCACGTTCCTCGGAAACTCTCCGTGTTCGTCGGGAACTCTGCGTGACAGTCCGTCCGTTGTGCGTGTGTCGGCTCTGCGAGTGGGCCGGCGGCAGGCGGGTGACACGGAAGGTCCTGGGGGTGGTCATGCGGTTCGCGTCATCGTCGTACGGCGCCGGGAGTGTGCGGATGGCCGGACCGGCGTCCTCGCCGTCGGTCCCCTGGACCCGGTCCGGCCATCCCTGTGCGGGCGGGGTCGGGTCAGCCGATCCCCGGGCCCGCCGTACCGGCGAGTGCCTCCAGATCGCTCTTGCGGACCCGGATCACCAACCAGGCCGTGCCGAGGGCGAGTACGGCCATGGCCGCGGCGGCGACGAAGCCCGTCGAGATGCCCTGGGTGAGCACCTCGTGTCCCCAGGTGCCGGGCAGCTGGTGCGTCTTGGCGAACTCCGCCTTCTGCTCCGGCGAACCATGGGCGAGAAACTTCGGAAGCTGTTTCTTCGCCTCGTCCTTGCCGGCCGATCCGAAGACCGTCGTCAGGATGGACAGCCCGAGGGAACCGCCCACCTGCTGAGTGGCGTTGAGCAGACCGGAGGCCGCGCCCGCCTCGTGCTGGGCGACCCCGGACACCGCGGTCACCGTGAGGGTCACGAAGTTCAGACCCATGCCGAGGCCGAAGACCAGCATCGGCCCCAGCACCCCGCCCGCGTACGAGCTGTCGGAGCTGATGAGGGTCTGCCAGGCCAGGCCGACCACCGCGAGCGCGGAGCCGGTGAGCATGAACGGCTTGGGGCCGAAGACGGGCAGGAACCGCTGGGAGAGCCCCGCGCCGATCGCGATCACGACCGTCACCGGCAGGAAGGCGAGACCGGCCTGGATCGGGCTGTACCCCAGCACGTTCTGCACGAAGAGCACGATGTAGAAGAACATCCCGAACATCGCCGCGGCGAGGCTCAGCATGATCACGTACGTGCCCGAGCGATTGCGGTCGGCGAACATCCGCAGCGGGGTGATCGGCTCCTTGGCCCGGGACTCGATCAGCGCGAAGGCCGCCAGCAGGACCACGGCGGCACCGAAGGACCCGATGGTCAGGGCGTCCCGCCAGCCGTCGTCGGCCGCCCGGATGAAGCCGTAGACGAGCGCGGCCATGCCTGTCGTCGAGGTCACGGCGCCCGCGATGTCGAAGCGACCGCTGTGCCGTTCGGATTCGCTGATGTAGAGCGGGGCGAGCAGAGTGATCGCTACGCCGATGGGCACGTTGACGAAGAACACCCAGCGCCAGTCGAGCCACTCGGTGAGCATGCCGCCCGACAGCAGTCCGATCGCTCCGCCGCCGGCGGAGACGGCGGCGAAGACGCCGAACGCCCGGTTGCGTTCGGGGCCCTCGGGGAACGTCGTGGTGATCAGCGCCAGCGAGGTGGGCGACGCGATCGCGCCGCCCATGCCCTGCAGGACGCGTGCGGCCAGCAACTGCCAGGGTTCCTGGGCGAATCCGCCGAGCAGCGAGGCGAAGGTGAAGAGCAGGATGCCGGTCATGAAGACCCGGCGGCGGCCGAGGATGTCCCCGGCCCGGCCGCCGAGGAGCAGCAGACCGCCGAAGGTGAGAGTGTAGGCACTGACGACCCAGGTGAGGTCGGTGGTGCTGAACCTGAGCGCGTCTTGAATGTGCGGGAGCGCGATGTTCACAATCGTCGCGTCGAGTACCACCATGAGTTGGCAGGCCGCGATGACCGCGAGCGCGATGCCGGGGCGCCCTTCCCGGCGAGCCGCACCCGGCTTCTGATTCTTGATCAACTGAGAGGTTGTCACTATGGGTCCCCCACGAAAGCGTTAGTGAACGCTCGCGTTCACTGTCGCGTCAACCGTAGTGAGTCCCCGATAGTGAACGCAAGCGTTCACTTAAATTGGTGTGGTGTCGCGGTTCCCCCGTTGTCGCCGCGCGGCACACCGCATCCCCGAAATCCCCGCTCCCCTTGCCTGCTGGAGACACTCAGATGGTTACCTCGCGATGGACGGCCGCTCCCGCTCAGGCGGCCTCCCTCCGTCGGCGCGGCGCCGTGCTCGAACGCGCGATCCTCGACGCCGCCCTGGAGCAGCTCAGCACGGTCGGCTGGAACGGCCTCACCATGGAGGGTGTCGCCGCAGGCGCCCAGACGGGCAAGGCTGCGGTGTACCGCCGCTGGCCGTCCAAGGAGGACCTCGTCGCCGAGGCGCTGCGGGCCGGCCTGCCCCGTATCGAGGAGGCGCCCGATCTGGGCAGCGTCCGCGAGGACCTGCTCCAGCTCTGCCGGCTGGCGCGGGACGCGATGTTCTCGCGCCCTGGTTCCGCGGTCCGTTCCGTGATTCACGAATGCGATCCGATTCAGGCGGAACGCTTCCATGACGTGATCTTCAACGGAATCGTCGAGCCCACGCTCAAGCTGCTCCGCGAGGTCGTCATCCGTGGAATAGTGCGGAACGAGGTCCGGCCCGACGCGGCCAACAGCTACGTCTTCGACGCCATCCCGGCCATGATGATGTACCGCTCCAAGCTGCGCGGCAGCGAATGGGACGATAGCGATCTCGAGGAAATGATCGACCAGTTGATGGTTCCGCTGCTGCGGCCGAGCGCTGGCTGAGCGGGGACGCCGACGGTCTCGGCGTGGCTCGGGGAGCCGGGGTGTCGCCGGGTGATCGGTGAGGCGTACGCTAAGGGCGCCATGCCGTACGAACCACCCACTCACACCGTCGAGCGCTCCCTTCGCGCAACGACCGGAGCGAAGATCATTGCCGGTGTCGACGAGGTGGGGCGCGGCGCGTGGGCCGGCCCCGTCACCGTCTGTGCCGCGGTCACCGGACTGCGTCGACCCCCCGAAGGCCTCACCGACTCCAAGCTGCTCACCGTCAAGCGGCGTACCGTGCTCGCCGCGGAACTGCGGGAGTGGGTGACGTCGTACGCCCTGGGGCACGCGTCTCACGAGGAGATCGACGCCCTGGGCATGACGGCGGCGCTGCGACTGGCGGCGGTGCGTGCCCTGGAGGGTCTGCCGGTCCGCCCCGACGCGGTGATCCTGGACGGGAAGCACAACTATCTGGGGACGCCCTGGAGGGTCCGTACGGTCATCAAGGGCGACCAGTCCTGCGTGGCGGTGGCGGCGGCTTCGGTGATCGCCAAGGTTCAGCGCGACAAAATGATGGCCGAACTGGGTATCGACCATGCAGACTTCGGTTTTGCGGACAATGCCGGGTATCCGTCGCCCGTGCACAAGGCCGCACTGGAGGAGCGGGGCCCCACCCCGTACCACCGGTTGTCGTGGGCGTATCTTGATGCGCTGCCCCAGTGGCGGCACCTCAAGAAGGCCCGCAGTTGGGCGGACGGAAGCGTTCCGGAGATCGAGGGTCAGCTCGGCTTCGACTTCTGACGATTCCGCTCGCACTCATGTGCCACCCGCTGACGCGAGCCGCACCAACGTTTGATAAATATCAGCCCATGCCTCTCATTCCCGAGGAGCCTCAGATTCACGAGAGTGCCCAGGGTCCCCGCGCCACTCCGGCCAGTGGCCGTACCGCGCCGACCCCCCGTCCCGTTCCCGGTCCTCGCCCCGCGGCCCCGCCGCGGCCCGGTCGTCCTGGTCCGCTCCGGCCCACTCCGCCGGTGCAACGTACGTCGCGTGACGTGGTCGCGGCCCAGCCCGGACCCTCCGGTCCGGCTGCCCCCGCAGCCCCCGTCGCGGATTCGGCGGCCCCGCAGATCCAGCTGATCCCGGCCTCGGTGGAAGGCGCGCTCGACGCCGCCGAGGAGGCCGTGGACCTGCTTCTGGACTCCGGTCGGGCCCCCGGCGACGTACTGGTCATCACCACCGGAGAACAGCACCCGTGGGCCGCCCACGAGCTGTCCTTCGGTGAAACCTCCTACTGGGCCCAGCACGACGCGGGCGACGACGTCTTCTACGCGGACGCCGCCGTCGCATCCCGTGCCGCCGTGCGCCCTGTGGTCGTGGTCGCGGTCAACGGCGGTGCCGACTCGGCCGCCGCCACCGCGCTGCCGCTGGCCCATGGCCGGGCCGGCGCCCTGCTGATCGTCTGCGGAGACCCGCAGCAGATCAACTCGGTGCTCGGCGCGGGCGTCTGAGCCGGTTCCGGTACGTCCCGGGGAACACCGGAGCGAGTGGCTTCCGGTAGATCCCGGAGACGTCGGAGCGACGAGGGTGCCGCTGCGGCGGCACCGGCACGGTGGACGCTTCGGCGTGCGCCGGCGACGGGACGAGCCGCCCGTTGCGCGTACCCGTCGGCCTGGTTCCGTGGTCTGTCTCGAGACCAGGGGCCAACGGGGCGCGGTGCCCGGTGACGCGCCCGTTCGTGGCATCCGACCGGGGTCCGGACGACGGACCCCGGAGGCATGCGGTCGAGTACGGGTGGCCGTTTGGCATGCGCGCGCTGACCGCCGCAGGCCCGCGTCCTCGTGCCGCACGCCGACCAGGTGGACGGGACAGCGTGCCGCACGGAGGACGGCCGACCGGTGTCCTCAGCGGGCCGCCGCGCGACGCAGGACCTCCGAGGCGGCACCGCCGGTGCGCGGCAGCGGGAGCGGTGCCTCGGACATCCCGAAGGGCTCCGGCGCCGAGTCCGCGTTCGGGCGGCGCCCGCCACGGCCTTCACCGAGCACCTGCCAGCCGTCCCGGGTCAGCGTGATGTACGCCCCGCAGCGCAGTCCGTGCAGGGTGCACGCGTCACGCAGGCCCCACATCCAGGCGCCGTCCTCCTCCGTCCAGCGTGCGTCGCCCTCACGGCAGTAGATCAGCACCGCCGTGCGCACCGGTGTGCGGCGGCGCAGATCGTGCGGGATGACCCGGCGCAGCTGGGCGAGGAGCGTGTTGCGGAACATCCAGCCGTCGGCCGGAGCCGGGCGGCGGGTGAACGAGGCGCTCGCGCGCACACGTTCGTCCGGATCGAGGACGGCCACGATCGCGGTCGCCGGCCGGGGGCTGTGACGGGAGTGCAGTCCGCTGACGACCTCTCGGGGGTTGCGCAGCAGAGGGATTCCCGCGGCGGCCCACTCGGCTGGTTCGAGCATGCGGGCGAGAGGGTTGGCGGATGCGGCGGACAGGTCGGCTGACGTCGACGTGGATGCCGCGGAGGACGGAGCGAATCCGAAGGTCACGGTCCTCCCTTCGGCTACGCGCCCACACTGAGGGCGAGGTCGGATTCGGGAGCGCGCACCGCAGCAGGGCCCTACCGGACCACGGACGAGCCGTGCGGGGAGCGGAGTTCAATTCTTGCTGTCGAACTTGGATGCGGCAACGAGCAATTGGGGCCACTGACCGGAATCTGACGGTACGTGGTTTATATCCCTACCCCGGGCTTACTGCCGCGACGCATGGGGTGACCGTTCACCTCGCGTTCGTACACCGTTCGGGCACCGGTGGTCCAGGGGAGCGGCGCAGGCCGCAGGGGGCACTTCTCGCGCGCCGGCCTTGGGAGATCCCCTGTCACGCCGTTTCGATTGGTCGATTGTCAGTGGCGTGGGGTTGCATGGAGACATGGACGATCTGGAGCTCCGCACCGAGGCCGACGCTGTTCTTGCCGAGCTCGTCGGTGATCCCGGCGGGTCGGCGCGGCTGCGGGAGGATCAGTGGCAGGCGGTGGCGGCGCTGGTCGAGGAGCGCCGACGCGCCCTGGTGGTGCAGCGCACCGGCTGGGGCAAGTCGGCGGTGTACTTCGTCGCCACCGCACTGCTGCGGCGGCGCGGAGCGGGTCCCACGGTGATCGTCTCACCGCTGCTGGCGCTGATGCGCAACCAGGTCGAGGCGGCGGAGCGGGCCGGAATCCGGGCCCGCACCATCAACTCGGCCAACCCGGAGGAGTGGGACACCATCCACGAGGAGATCGAGCGCGGTGAGACCGACGTTCTCCTCGTGAGCCCTGAGCGCCTCAACTCCGTGGACTTCCGTGACCAGGTGCTCCCCAAACTGGCGGCCACGACCGGTCTCCTGGTGGTCGACGAGGCGCACTGCATCTCCGACTGGGGCCATGACTTCCGCCCCGACTACCGTCGCCTGCGGGCCATGCTGGCCGAACTGGCTCCCGGGGTACCGGTGCTGGCGACGACGGCGACCGCCAACGCGCGCGTGACGGCCGATGTGGCGGAGCAGTTGGGCACCGGCGCCGGCGAGGCACTCGTGCTGCGCGGCCCGCTGGACAGGGAGAGCCTGAGGCTCGGCGTGGTCCGCCTGCCGGACGCGGCGCACCGTCTGGCGTGGCTGGCCGAGCACCTGGACGAGCTGCCGGGTTCGGGCATCATCTACACGCTGACGGTGGCCGCTGCCGAGGAGGCCACCGCCTATCTTCGCCAGCGCGACTTCCGGGTGGCCTCCTACACGGGGCGCACGGAGAACGCCGACCGGTTGCAGGCCGAGGAGGATCTGCTGGCCAACCGGGTCAAGGCGCTGGTCGCGACGTCGGCGCTGGGCATGGGTTTCGACAAGCCCGACCTCGGTTTCGTGGTGCATCTCGGCTCACCGTCCTCGCCGATCGCGTACTACCAGCAGGTGGGCCGGGCGGGGCGCGGGGTCGAGCACGCCGACGTGCTCCTGCTGCCGGGCAAGGAGGACGAGGCGATCTGGCGCTACTTCGCCGATACGGCCTTTCCTCCCGAGGAGCAGGTCCGCCAGACCCTCTCGGCGCTGGCCGGTGCGGGTCGGCCGCTGTCCGTGCCGGCCCTGGAGGCGGCCGTCGATCTCCGGCGCACCCGGCTGGAGACGATGCTGAAGGTTCTCGACGTGGATGGCGCCGTCAAGCGGGTCAAGGGCGGCTGGGAGAGCACCGGGCAGCCCTGGAAGTACGACACCGAGCGATACGCCTGGGTGGCGCGGCAACGAGCCGCAGAGCAGCAGTCGATGCGGGACTACGTGAACACGGACCAGTGCCGCATGGAGTTCCTACGCCGACAACTCGACGACGAGGGAGCCGTCCCGTGCGGCCGCTGCGACAACTGCGCGGGCCCCTGGGCCGATTCATCCGTATCGGAGCAGGCGCTGACCGGAGCGATGAAAGAACTGGATCGCCCCGGGGTCGAGATCGAGCCCCGCAGGATGTGGCCGACCGGGATGCCCGCACTGGGCATCGATCTCAAGGGGCGTATCCCGGCCGGCCGGCAGTGCTCCACCGGGCGTGCCCTGGGCAGGCTGTCCGACATCGGCTGGGGCAACCGGCTGCGTCCGCTGCTCGCCGAGAACGCGGCCGACGGTCCCGTTCCCGACGACGTCCTGAAGGCCGCGGTGGCCGTTCTCGCCGACTGGGCGCGTTCTCCCGGCGGGTGGGCGCCGAACGTCCCGGACGCCTCTGCCAGGCCGGTGGGCGTCGTCGCGATGCCGTCCCTTACCCGCCCCCAGCTGGTCGCCTCCCTCGCCCAGGGAATCGCGGCCGTCGGCCGCCTCCCCTTCCTGGGCACGCTCACGTACACCGGATCGGCCGCCGTGCACACGGCCCGGCGCAGCAACTCCGCCCAGCGCCTCAAGGCGCTCTCCGGCGCCCTCACCGTCTCCGAGGAGCTGGCAGGCGCGCTGCGGGACTCTCCCGGTCCCGTTCTGCTCGTGGACGACTACACCGACTCCGGCTGGACCCTCGCGGTCGCCGCTCGCCTGCTGCGGCAGTCAGGCTGCGAACAGGTCCTTCCGCTGGTCCTCGCGGCGGCCGGCTGAGCCGTCGTCCGGCGGGGAGAGGGTGTCGAGGCTCGGCGGTGGCAGTTTGCGCCGGGTGACGGGCGTGACCGTCCGCCGCATC